>JANNCH010000145.1:0-6493 GCA_031386315.1 Pseudobdellovibrionaceae bacterium | reverse complement strand
CGAAAGCAGTTTTTTTAACAGAATGAACTATATCAGTGGCGGCGACTTTACGGCTGAAGATGAAGTCATTCTTGGCAAAGGTCTTGCCGAAAGCATTGACGCCAAAGCCGGCGACACCATTACGCTACTAACCCAGACAATCAATGGCCAATTGAACGGTGCTGATCTACGCGTGGCCGGTGTTTTTCATATGGGAATCAAAGCCATCGATGATACCTATTTTAAGCTTCATCTTAAACAGGCCCAAAGACTTTTAGATACCAACCGTGTCGAACTTTTTTCTTTGGCTACAAAAGGCGTCGAGCATTGGAATCAAATATCCTCGGATATCGTCACAAAAAATCCACAACTAGAATCAGTCCCCTTTGAAATTTTAGATAAAGTTTATTATCAAAATTCCATCGACTTTTTAGAAGCTCAATTTTCATTCGTACGTACAATTATTCTTTTGATCGTTGCACTGGGTATTTTCAACACAATTGCTGTGGGATTATTAGAACGCGCAGGTGAAGTGGGCGCTTTGCGCGCCAACGGCGAAAAGCGCAGCCGCCTTTTCAAAATCCTGATCACCGAAAACTGCATGCTAGGCCTCATCGGCGGCGCACTCGGAATCATATTGGCAATCTGTGTAGACAAACTATTCTTAGCAAAAGGTATCCCAATCCCCTCAGGCCCCGGCATCACTCGCTCGTACAGCGTCTTTATAGAAATGAAAACATCCCACTACCTTCAAGCCCTTTTACTACCAACAATAACCGCCGTTCTATCCAGTTGCTGGCCAATCTACAAACTACTAAAAAAATCCATCCCAGAACTTTTACGTTCAGCGTAGAAATCTCAAGATGATCATTGCCACTCCATTTTCGAATGAGCCATTGGTTTTAGCTTTAACCAATGGCTCAAATGGTAGTTCTGATAGAGTACTATCAGAACTCTATAGAATCTGGAAAAAATTAGGAGCGATTTTAAGGATGTACTGTAGTCAGATGGCCACGACGGCCATCTGAAAGGCGTGCACATGGACAGCCCCAATCGCGAATCCACCAATCACAGCTGTAAGAAACAAAAAACGCTACTTTAGTGCTTTGATTCGATTGAGTGCCAACTCTCTGGTTAGCTCTATTTCTTTGTCGGTGATAATACCCATATGCCCTTGAATAGCAGCTAGCTTCACACCATGCTTTTGTGAAAGACGATAAATCTGTTTTACCTTTTCCCATTCAATATCACGTCCCATGGTGAAGGCTTCGTACTGCCCTTCCATGGTGAGTAAAGCAGTTTCCGCTAAGCATGCATAGACTGTGTTACCCGGAAGTCCAAGATCACAGGTGATTTCGACAGGCCCTGGTAGCAAAACTTCGCCAGATTCAATAATCAAAATATCGGGTCTTTTTTTCGCATCTTCTTTGTCAAAATCCAGCGGTCGTGAACAATCACATACAACACACCCTGGTTTTAAAAGCATCACATCAACAATTTTATGATCAAACGCCGAGGTCGCAGTCACTAACACATCAGCCAGTGGAGCCAATTCATTGGCATCTGTTGCCATTATCACTTCACACTGTGGCGAAATCATACGAATTTCTTCGCGCAACTCTTCAAGTCGATTCAAGCGTGGGGCCACAATACAGACTTTATTAAATACCTGCGAAAGCATTTTCGCTGATACCTTACCAATGGAACCCGTGGCACCAATGATCATAGCCATTCCATCTACTCGGCCATTACCTGAATTGCGCTGGATAAGACGCATTTTTTTAACGACATCGTTGAGTCCCCACAAAGTTGCTGAAGCACTCAAGCTGTTACCGGTGGTAACAGGTATAGGACTATTTTGATTAATGGTAATCCCTTGATCGCCCACAATTTTTGTATAGGCACCCAATCCCATCATTTTAACACCGCGTTTGGCAGCATCATAACAAATGCTTTCAATTTTACGATAAATCACTTCGGGGTTTTCTTGCTTCAAAACTTTTGGCGTCGCAAGCAAAGCATAAATCAATCCACTGATTTCGCGCCCATTGCTTTCACTAATGACATGTTTAACCTGCCCGTAAACAAACGCAGGGGTTTTGCCAATCATACGATCGACAGAATCATTCCATTTTTGTGGCATAAGATTTAATAAACCCATACCGGGCGCACGTGTTAAATCATGATGTGAAAGCGCGTGCACAACAAATGCAAAATCAGGGGCTGCCTTCTTTAAAAATTTATTTTTAACTTTGTTAATTCCATGGGAAATCTTAGTTTGAGTCGAAATTTTTCTGCCTACCGCATGCTGTCTTGCAATCTCACGTAGTTCGGTGTTTGCAGATAGCAATACTTCCCACTCTTCAACGTTTAGTGGGGCTGTCTTTTTATGTGTTAAACGTAAAACGGCATCTAAAATAGAATAATTCATGTAAGGAGATACTTTAAATTCTTCCGGAAACAAATTCAGCGTCGAGCGTGGTCCGTACTTTTTAAGCTCTTCTTCCATCAAAGGATGATGTGACCAAATAACTAAATCTTTGCCTCGAATGAACTCAACCGCTGAATCAAAAAGCAAAAGATAGGGCATATCACCGAAAACATATTGAATATTTTCAGTCTGTGACGCCATTGAAGAACGACTCATTTTTTGCAAAGCATTCTCGGCAAGCGGCGTGCTGTTACGCAGATCTTTCATATTGGTGATATTAAGTGCTAACTTGGAAGCCGTTTTTAGTCCCAGCATGGGCTGAAGCACAAAGGGCAATCCCAACATCGAATAGGCATCTCCAAAATAAAGAGAGCTCTGATAATGCTTACGTAAAAACTCTTCTATCTCGGTATTAAGAATGGCTGCTGGAAAAAAAACACCCTGCTCGGGTTTAATCAGACCGCTATCGATAAATTTTGCTAAAGAATTAATATTAGAGACTTCACGCAAGCCAGAACCATCGCATAAAGGGACAGAGGACGGAGTCCTCATTATTTCTAGATACTGACGATGCACATAATTTTTTGTATCAATGGTAATCACCGGCGGCAAGCTGGTCAAAGCAAAAGCATCCACTTGGCTGCGCAAGGTTTCAATCAAACGCTTAACAAGATCTACTGAAAATTGAGTACCATAACGTTGTACTTCGAAGCGGTTCCCACCGTACTCGAATTCAAATGAAGCATCCCAATAGGGACGTCCAAAACTAATTTCGGCTATTCGATACGTATTTTTCATACCCGCTCCAGAATGCTCGCTCGTAATCTTTAAACTCAGGGCACCAAGACTTACCAAGAACTTTTTGGGTGTCGGTAGAGTCATACTGCGGGAACAACAATAAATAATTTATTTCTTCTTTAGGCAGCTTCAGAGCCATCTCTGAAAAACTATTGAGCAACCATTTAGGAATACGGTTGACCATAGAGACACCATTACAACGAATAAAAAGATTTTTCAAAGTAGAAATATAAAGTTCTCGAACATCCAGACCCTCATTAGGTGTCAAATGAAAACTTTTATAACCTGCTGCTGTTGTCTTCATCGACCAATCACAGAATTGGCAAATGGCTGCTGCCGCAATATCGACTGGCAAAAGTGGAAATCTTTTCTCATTAAGACCGGGCACAGGTAGCGAGGTTGGGAACATCTCTATCAATGCTTTCAACCTCTGAAAAGCAAAGGGTGCATGGTAAGGGCCATCAATACGCTGAATTTCACCTTTTTTTGTGTCGCCTACTAAAATCCCTAAACGCAAATTCACTTTGAGACGAAATTCACCGTTCCAATTGAGAATGACTTTTTCGCCCAAAGCTTTTGATTCAGCGTAGGCGTCCGGGAAGGGACGCGAAAAATTTAAATCATAGGGCTTCACCATGGGTAACGCTGAATTAATGCCTGCAGCGATTGAACTTGTATTAATGAAAACAGGTATGTCCAATTGGTTCGCTACTTTTAAAGCGTTACCCGTGGCTGAAATATTATTTTGAAAAGCATCCACATGCGATGCCGCAAGGTCATAAAGACCCGCCATGTGTAAAAAAATATCAAACTTTTCATTTTTTAGTTTTTCGATATCCATGGCGCCATTCCATTGGCAGAGATCCCCTTGTACTTCAGTTTTACCAGAACGCGAAATCACATAGACATCAAAATGTTCACGCAACAGCGGAACAACTTTTTGTCCCAAAAATCCAGTACCACCAGAAATAAGAATTTTAATTTTACTTTTGGAATGACTGCCCATGCCTCTCCGAAATCCGACCTACGGGCTTGCCCCGACCTTGGCCTATAGGTAGAGGCTACTGAGCAACAACGACAGGAAGACCACGATGTAGACACTTCACAGAAAGCTCAATGACCTCTTTGTGAAGGATCTCGCCATCCCCAAAGAAAGTCAAAGGACGCTTGGCATTCTGGCTCTTTAGTCTGAACGATGCGAGCTCAAATGATTTGAAATTTTTCAGTTTATTAATTGCACCACTGCGTATTTGTAATGCTGCACGCAAATGTTCTTTGACTGTCTGACTTTCAGACAACAGCAAGTTGACTGTACCATCTGTATTCGTCGTGAATGGAGCTGACTGAAAACTAGAGCCGACACTCGACTGATTATTAATAAAAATAATAGGCGCTGTTGTAATAATACTTTTTTGACCAGGGATTTCTAAATCGATTGTCCAGCCGTCGGGGTTCCATTTACGAATGGCTTCCATGGCCATCAAAGAATATACACTGGGTCCAATTTTTTTTATCATTTGATAACTATGCTTTGCCAAAAACTGATAGGCCTTGCCCGTTTGTGAATTTACTGATGCTTTTTGCAAAGTAAAACGCAAATCATTGGCAAGCTCTGCACTCAAAGCTGGAATTCCCAAACCACCGTTAGTCAGCATATACGCTTTTTTACCGTCGCCAGTGACTTCAACAACATCGATATGCTTTACTGTGCCTTCTAAGATATTTCTAACGGCCTGATTCACACGCTCTGAAACACCCATCTCGTGGGCCAAGTCATTAGCGGTACCAGAGCGAACAATAGCAATGGGCGGAATATTTCTAAGATCTTCAACGATATCACCATTCATCAAACATTGCAGAACCAAATTTATTGTTCCATCCCCACCGCAGATAATAAAATAATCCGTGGGGTGATTGATTTCTTCATGCAGAAAATCAATGAGCTCTTCTCGCGATTGCGGACGCGAAAAGCATAGGTCACAGCGAAACAAAGCATCGCGTACTTTGCTCTCGATGAGATCAGCATCGACCGAACCTGCTTTAGAATTGATAATAATAGATATATGCATACAGTGTTAATAAGCAAGTAGCATGCCCCTAAGGATACGCCCGTGGGCCCCGTCGTAGGACTCATGTTATAAGAACGTCTAAAATTTAGACAGGTGACGTAAGTAGTTAGTAAGCCCAGTAGGGGCCTTTGCCCAGAGTAGAGCTCTTACCTTCGATGCCAACATAGACAGAGCGGCCTAAAAAGAAAGGCAGTCCCCAGTCAAAATCACTGCCCATTACGCCACCCAAATTATTAAAAACCCTATTTGGATTTGATCTTGCTAACAAGACACCGGCATTGGCAATGCTAAATGAAATTTCTTTTTGCACGCTCCCGACACCTGATTTTTGAGTCGCGGCAAAGTTAAGCGTTGAAGTTGGACAATAGAATCCACTACCACTGGCACAAGCAATCAAGCCCGTTGCTTTCGGGAAAAACAAACCATTGGATCCGCTGTCGATAAACCCACCCACGGTCGTCCCATTGAATGTGGTTTTGAAATTTCCGTTCGTATCGGCCTGAAAAAATGCCGGTGTGTATGTGTTAGGTATATTATTAACTCGTGTTCCAATACCTAAAATCAAATGGCCTTCCGCAGTCACAGCCCCGCTCGAAGTCACCTCGGGCAACTGCAAGATGACACCGTTATTGTCACTCGCTAGCATTGAAACAGGATTTGAAACCTGCGCTGCCAGTGGCAAAGATGTCGGCAAACATTTGGTTGTCGTACATGCAAAATAAATTCTATTGTCAGAATATTTGGCACAATTCGAGCCACAGTCGTCGGTGAATAATCCAACACCAAGAATTCCATTGTAGCCCGCAGATCTAGAATCCAAATTCGTGCAATCACTAGGTATCGCTGTATTGCCAGCGTTTCCAGTTGGGAATGTATCATCAATGATTTGCATCGCGACGCTCGAGGCGCGCTTTTTACCTAGTATGATGTCTGCGACCTTTACAGGCCCCCATTGCGAAGTCCCGTCTGCATAACTCACGCACTCGGCAATCGACTGCGAGCTTGTATTTTGCATAGCACTCAAACCAATAGTAACAGCTGATTTAAAAACCCGTAGACCATAGCTACCCGTATCTAACAAAAGATTATAAATTGTCTGACAGTTCGTTGTTGAACCAATCTGGCAAATAGTCACATTCACGCAAGGCTGGTTCACATAACCACAACCCACAGTCACCTTCATCATGTTGGATGTGCCCTCCGTGGCCAGCAACCC
>JANNCH010000056.1:0-2655 GCA_031386315.1 Pseudobdellovibrionaceae bacterium | reverse complement strand
AGAACCTTTGCAAATCACAAGACTCAGAACTTCCCGAGTTTCGGATGAATTATTTTCTAACAAACAATAAGGGCAAGCTTGCGACATAGCTTGACCAAATTAGCAAAGAACCCGCCAAGCGCAGCGTGGGGGGCCAGTTTTTACTTGATAAGCTCAAGAGCACTGCGAACGATAGAGTCCGCGTCCATGCCGTGCTTCTTATAAAGATCCAAAGCCGTGTAAGCACTCTGTCCGAATTCCCCATGCACGCCCAAGGCCTTCATGCGAAAGTGAGACTTCGTTTCAGCCAAGGCATGTGCAACTATTTGCCCGAGGCCACCAAACACTTGATGATCTTCAACAGTGATAATATTTCCATGAGCCAAGGTGGCTGCGTGGCTGAGCATTTCAACATCCACTTTATTCACCGTCGGCATATTGATCAATACTATGCCCACACCTTTTTCAGTCAGCATCTGTGTAGCTTTCAAAGCGTGAACAACCATTGAACCATTGGTAACAATTGCTACCGTTTGTTTTTGTGCATTGATCGTATTTTGCAACATTTGAGCTTTGCCAATTTCGTATTTTGTAGCGCCATAACTTTTTGCAAAGTTCTCACGACCCAAAAAGAAGACCGTGCTATTCGGAACTTTGCCTTCCATACGAGTCTTAGTGAAATTCTTAACAGCCTGATAAACCAAGGCATCAGCCTCGTCACTGCAAGACAAACAAACAACGTCCACATGCGGAATGGATGCGGTCATCGCCACATAACTCAATGCTTGGTGAGAAGCCCCGTCCGCAGCATCTTGAAAACCAGTATGTGAAAATACCGCGATCAACGGAGCTTCTGACAAAGACGCCATGATCAAAGGCAATGCACCTTTAGTCACACCGAACTGAGCAAATGTATCTACAACGGGTACAAATCCAGATTTTGAAAGGCCTGCAGCCGTTGAAATCATATTGCTTTCTGCAACACCCACATCAATTGATGCCGTCGGAAATTCTTTTCTGAATCCCGCCACCCCTGTCGAGCCCGGCAAGTCTGAGGTCACACTGATGACAGGAATTCCTTCTTTGCGTGCACGAATCAATGCAGAGGAAACACCCGTTTGGATTTTTTCACCACTATCTTTGACACCGCTCGCTTTAATATCAGCTTCCCATTTTAACAATTCATTGATCCAAATGCTGTGCATTTCGTGCAAAGCCTCACCGCTATGAATTTCAGCTATGAACGCGGCTAATTCGGTAGGGCTTTTCAGCGGGAAGCCGTGACCACCCGAAGCAGACTCGGCTGTTTTTTTAGTCCCAATACCTTTGATTGTTTTAGCATGAACAGCTACTGGAACTTTAGGATTGGCCTGCGCCAATTCAATCGCTTGCGCAATTGTATCAAAACATTTTTGCAAATCATTGCCCGACTCTAAAGTCAGAACATTCCAACCTAGGCTTTTAAGCGAATCAAAAGTCGGAGCCATCGAAAAAGCATCGGCATCAATACGACCCGTTAATTTAGTGTTATTATCACTGATGATCATCACATACGGAGCCATCTTGCCCGCTTTTGCCAAACCAGGGATAGCCGCGAAAGCTTCTTTTGCTTCACCCTCCATACTTGCACCGTCTGAAACCACAGAAACTGTCACACGTTTGCGCTTCGCCAAGGCATCACCCAAAGCCAAACCTTGAGTCTGTGGCAAAGCCGAGCCCAAAGGACCGTTCGACATCAATACGCCTTCAGGAAAGCAGTGAACTTCACCGTGGCCCGTAAGTGGACTTTCAATCGAACGAAACTTTTTAAGGCTTTCAAAATTCAATCCTGCCATCTGGTAATTAGCCTTCAAGGCGTACAAACCATTTTCACAGTGACCGGCATCGTTGACGATATTGAATAAATCAAACCACTCTTTTTTCTCTTTACGAGCGACATCAAAAACGTAAGCATGCAAACCAGACATTAATTCAGCCAAAGCAGCAGGGCCACCGTAATGAGAGGCCGCACCACCCAAGACTGCATTCATATCCATCAAAGAAACCAAAGCGCGTGTAGCCTTTGGATCGGCTGCTGCAATTTGGCGACCGTCTTTTGTCTGAACCATGGCCTTAAAAACCGGATCTGTTTTTGGGTTGCCATCTAGCTTCGTTTTAATTTGAATTGGTTCTGACATTTGATATCCTCGAAGAGTATTTTTTTGGGGATTCTGACTTCCCTCTTTTTACTTGGCGAATAGAGGAACATCAAATGCAAAAATCGCAAAATCTGTATTCACACAATATACGCGATCTGCTGAAAGCCGACCTGCACCGCCATTTGGACTGCTCAGTGCGTTGGAGCACTTTGATCGAGTTGGCGCCCCAAGTCGGAATCACTTTGCCCACAAGCCCCCAAGCACAAAAAGATCAATTTTTAGTCACTTCGCCCATGAAAGATCTAGATTCTGTACTTAAGAAATTTCTCAATGCCCAAAAAGTTTTGGCCTCTGAAGAAATACTCACACGCATTGCCTATGAAGCCTGTGAAGACGCTTTCAATGATGGTGTTCGCTTACTAGAATTACGCTATGCCCCTAGCTTTATCGCGGATGGACACTCCCATCTGACTTTCGAAAAAATTCATATCGCACTTTGCAAAGGCATAAAGATGGCCAAGAAAAAATGGCCCATGGC
>JANNCH010000046.1:0-3187 GCA_031386315.1 Pseudobdellovibrionaceae bacterium | reverse complement strand
TTCGTGTTGTTTCGTATGTTCCCTGATATTTTAAAAGCCTACCAAGAATAATTAATATTTGTCATGGTGGATGAATATCAAGATTCCAATCACATTCAATATTTACTAATTCAAATGCTGGGCAGTGGTCATCGCAATCTTTGTGTTGTAGGTGATGAAGATCAGTCCATCTATAGCTGGCGTGGTGCAGATATCACAAATATTCTGAACTTTGAAAAAGATTTTCCAGAGGCCTTAGTCATTAAGCTCGAAGAAAATTACCGCTCGAGTGGCAATATCGTCACAGCTGCTACTCATGTTATAAAACACAACACACAACGCAAAGATAAGACCCTGTTCACGTCCAATGCCGAAGGCGATCTGATTCAAGTGCGTGAAGAAAAAACCGAATACGATGAAGCCCGCTTTGTGGCAAAAACTGTGCAGACCATGATGAGTGAAGGACATGGTTCATACAATGACTATGCAATCTTCTATCGCACGAATGCCCAGTCACGGGTGCTCGAAGAACAATTGCGTACATTAGCGATCCCATATCGCATCGTAGGTGGCGTGCGCTTCTATGAGCGCATGGAAATCAAAGATATTATGTGTTATCTAAAACTTTCGGTGAATAATGCAGATGATATTGCCATGAAACGCATTATCAACGTCCCGACACGCGGAATCGGCAAAACCACCATTGATAAAATTGAAGAGCACGCAGCACAAAATAAACTCACCATGTTCGAAGCCGCCTATAAAGTCGTGGAAACAAAAATTTTCAATGCCGGCACCACTGGCAAAATCCGCCGCTTTTTAGATTTGATGGAAGAACTACAAACAGCCTCTAACAAAAAAGAATACTCGCTGCTGGATTTCTATCACATCGTTTTGGATCGCACGGGTTATGTTAATATTTTAAAAAAGGAAGACAATCCCGAAGCCCAAGCACGTATTGAAAATTTAGAAGAGCTCGACAATGCCATATCACAGTTCTTAAAAGAACGTGGTGAAGAGGCCACTTTGGTTAGCTTCTTAGAAGAGATGGCCTTGGTTTCAGATGTGGACTCTTTAGATCAAGAAAAAAACTCGGTGACACTGATGACTTTGCATATTTCAAAGGGACTTGAGTATCCATTTGTTTTTGTGGTGGGTCTTGAAGAAAATCTTTTCCCCAGCGCCCGCAGCACAGATCGTGATGGCGATGAAGATGTCGAAGAGGAACGCCGCCTTGCCTATGTGGGCATGACTCGCGCCCGAGAAAAACTTTGGCTGACCTATGCACGCATGCGACGCGTATGGGGACAAGAGCAATTCAATGCTCCGTCACGTTTTATCAAAGAAATCCCCCAGGCTTTGGTAGAATTCAAAACCGCCAATAATGAAAGTCCACGTTTTGTGGGTCGTTACGGTTCACAGTCAGACGAACGAAATCGTTTACGTGGTGATGATTATGATTCGCAAGATTTTCCAGATTACGACAGCGAAAGCTCTGGTGCATCGACTGGCTTTGCCAAAGGTACACGCGTACGACATCCTACATTCGGGGTAGGTTCAGTATTTGCTACCGAAGGCAGTGGGGATAATTTAAAAGTCAGTATTATGTTCATGGATAATACGATTAAAAAATTCATCGCTAAATACGCCCGACTGGAAAAGGTTTAGGTCTATTATGAATAAGCCCTGGCAAAACTATGCACTGATCGCGCTGGTGGCTATGGCTTTGGTTTATCTTTTTAAATCTCAAAAAACATCTGCTCCTGTTGCAGAAATTGAAACTGCAGAAGTTCAAGCACCCACTTCTCAAAAATCAAAATCAGCACCCGCAAAATCAAGTCCATCAAAAATTGTGACGACTTCACAACCTGTTGAAATGAAAACTCCGAGCCCTCGGCCGCTAGGATCACCCATTGAAATGGCCCCACAGAAAATGCAAACAAAAGCACAGAATTTAAATTTTATTGTCACTGAAGACGGCCTTGTAACTGTGGATGCCGATATTGTTCTAGGAACTTTACAAAACTCAAATGCCACCAGTGGTATAATTGCACCACCTACCCTAGGACTATGGCCCGAAGGACGCATCCCATTTCATATTCAACCGCATTTAGAAAACCCAAATCGAGTGCTGAAGGCTTTAGAAATGTTCGAAGACGCACCTGTGCGATTGACTCCACAAAGTGGTGAGCAAGATATGATCGTCTTTGAACCCATGCCATCAGGTTGTAAATCCTATGTGGGCCGTGTCGGCGGCAAGCAACCTATTTGGATCGGCCCTGAATGCGGGCCACGGGAAATTGCCCACGAAATTATGCATGCCTTGGGATTTATACACGAACAAAATCGCAGTGACCGTGATGCTTTTGTTAAAATTCATTGGGATAATATACAAGAGTCTGCGAAAATTAATTTTGAACTTTTTCCAGAATCCATGATGGCAGTGAGCGGTGGATCACCATTCGATTACCGTTCGATCATGATTTACTCACCGACCATGTTTGCAAAATCTTCCGCACAAGAAACCATGGATCCAACAGACAGACGCATGGTGATCGAACCTTCTGAGGGTTTAACAATCTACGATATCATGAGACTGGATAAAGTTTATGGAAAGTAAAAAGCACATCCTAGTCAGTTCTTCGCGTTCTTTAACGCTTCCCATTCGGGCATATACTCTTCAAAGTCTAGGGGCTTTGTGATTTTATCACTTGCTGGACTTACGTAATCAGCCTCAATCCCGTCCCAACCCACATAACTGCGCTTGTTTTCAAGATGTAAAACTTCAAAATTAGGGACCAAATAAGTTTTGCCACCCCCATTTGGAATATCCACAGAAAGATTCGGCATGGCTAGACCTGAAAGGTTTCCCCACAATTCTTTTTGAATGGCGAGTGAGTCTTCGATCGATGTGCGCAAGTGATCGGTCCCAATGGAAGGGTCACATTGAAACATATAATAGGGCTTGGTTCTTAAAAATAATAATCGTCGATTCAGCGCTTGAACAATAGCAGGATGATTATTCACGCCGTTGAGCAAAACCATTTGATTCATCACCGGCACGCCGTTATCCACAAACATATCCAGAGCCTTTGCGGCTTCAACGGTTATTTCTTTGGGATGATTAAAATGAGTCATCAAATAAACAGGCTTGTGCTTACGCATGATTTTCACAAGATCTTCAGTGACTCGCATGGGGCATACCACC
>JANNCH010000033.1:0-5663 GCA_031386315.1 Pseudobdellovibrionaceae bacterium | reverse complement strand
AGAATACGCAATCGCCGTGTATCCAAAAATTACTTTGCGAGAAAACGCCGTCATTAACTCAGAGATAATTCCCATCGCAGGCAAGATCATGATGTAAACAGCTGGATGCGAATAGAACCAGAAAAAATGCTGGAACAGTACTGGATCACCACCTAATGCAGGATCAAAAATACCCACACCAAATGAACGCTCAGCAGCCAATAGCAATAGCGTAATCGCTAAAATCGGTGTCGCCAAAATTTGAATGATCGCTGTCGAATAAATCGCCCACACAAATAGAGGGATACGGTACATTGTCATACCCGGAGCTCTTAATTTGTGAGTGGTTACGATAAAGTTCAAACCTGTCAAAATGGAAGACATCCCCATAATGAAAGCCGCTAGCACCATTGTTGTTGCTGCCGTACCAGTTTTAATCGAGTAAGGAGTATAAAACGTCCAACCCGTATCAATTTTAGAAGTAAACAAAGTTGTCAAAGCTAAGATGGCACCGGCCATGAAGCAATACCAACTGGCCAAATTGATTTTTGGGAAGGCCACGTCTTTTGCCCCGATATGAATCGGCAAAAAGAAGTTTCCAAAAATCGCTGGGATACCTGGGATGATCACCATAAAAACCATGATCGCACCGTGGTAGGTCATTGCTTGATTGTAGGCATTTCCAGTCGGGAAAATCTGCCCAACGCCCGCAACAGTGTTTGGAGCAAAAAGCTCTAAACGCAGCAACAAAGCCATGATTCCGCCAAGGAAGAAGAAAAACATAACTGTCCACATATAAAGTAAACCGATACGTTTATGGTCAACTGTCGTCAGCCAAGACCAGATACCTTTTTCACAATTAATATAATTCGTGTCCTGTTTTATATCGTGTGTAGTTGTAGTAGCCATTTATCTGGTCTCCTTATTTCAAACTCTTAATATATTCGACCAATGCATTGAGTTCATTTTCATTCACTTGACCTTGAAACGCCGGCATCACATTTGCTGGAAAGCCTTTTACGATTTTCGCGTTCGGATTCAAAATGGACTCACGGATATAGTTTTCGTCAGCAGTGACTTCAGCTCCACCCTCTACATGTTCAGCCGTACCGAATTTCTTGTAGAGTGAAGGGCCCACTTTTGTTGATGCGTCAGCAACGCTATGGCAAGAAGCACATGCTTTAAGAGCAAAAATTTTCTCGCCACGCTTAGCGATTGGAAGTTGGCCTTCTTCTTGACCCTCTTCGAGGTATTTATCGAACTCTTCTTGAGTAACGACTTTCAAAACACCAATCATACCCGAATGCGTAGTTCCGCAATACTCGGCACAAAAAATGTGAAAATCGCCAAGTTTATTAGCGTTGAACCAAAGTGCCGTGTAACGACCAGGGACCGCATCTTGTTTAATACGAAAGCTCGGTACGTAAAAGCTATGCAATACATCGTTAGAAGTAAGCAAAAGTTTAACGTCTTTATTCACTGGAACAACGATTTCATTCACAGTTTTATAGCCATTTTTATATTCTGCTTCCCAAGCCCACTGTTTTCCGAAAACGTGCACTTCGAGTGCGTCTTTAGGCATTGTGCGCATGTCATGGTAAATGTACCAACCCCAAGCGAATACACCTAAGAAGATCACAAGCGGAATGAATGACCATAGAAATTCTAAAAACGTATTATGAGAAATATAGGCAGTTTTATCGTTGTTGGTTTTACGTTTGTATTTAAATACAAAGTAAATCATCCCACCGATAAGGATGATACAGGCAATTAAGCTTGAAACCAGCAAGAAACCATAAAGATTATCGATCTGCTTCGCAATTTCTGTTCCCTGCGTTGGCATGAACGATTGTGCCCTCGCAACATTAAACCACATCATGATGTTTCCTATCCCTTCGCCGAACCTCGCGCTTCACGACGTGAGCGCATCCATATCGGCAATAACCATAAAGCCAACAACAAAACCATTACCGCCCCACCAACCTTTACTAGATTGAAAGCATAAAGCGTATACTTGCTCTGGTGTGGGTCATACTTAAAACAATATAATAATAGGCCGTCGACGAACGATCCGACTTTGCCTTCAGTGGCTTCATTCAAAGCCAATTTGATATCTTTTGGATCAAACATAATTCCGGGCAAATAGCGAGTCAGTTCGCCCGTTGGACTTGTCATGATCGCTGCAGATGCATGGGCCCAGTCTTTTTGCTCTTCATTCCAATACATTTTGAAGCCAACAGACTTAATGAAAGCCTGAACAGTGGGCTCGTCAGCTGTTAAAAAATGCCAGCCAGCCGAAGTCTGTGCTAATTTGTTGGGACGATCATAAAGTTTTAGATAAGTATCTTTTTTCTTTTGCGCAAGATCTGCACCTTCTTTTGAATCAAAACTGATTGAAAGAATTTTAAATTTTTCGCCTATATTCCAGTCCAGTTGTTTGAGACCGTCTGTCAAACCATTCAAATGAAAATTACAAAGACCTGGGCAGTTAAAGTAAACTGGCGAAATAATAACTGGTGTCTTACCATCAAAATATGTGCTTAAGGGAACTAGCTGTCCCCCTTCGTTACGAAACATCAGAGTCAGATCAATATTTTTACCAAGTTGCTCGTCGATACCAACACCCTGCAACTCTTTAGGCATTTCATCGGCAACCCCTGGCGCGGGCTTCCCATCATAAGATTGAGCACCGTTAGCAGAAAGCACAATAGCCAGGCCGACGGCCAAGCTATTGATGATTCTAAGGTGTGGTTTCATCTGTGCTGCTAACATGGGTTACTAAGCCTTACTTCGCAGTTTTCGCAAACGCTGCAACCTGCTCGGGAGTATCTGTTGATTTATTTGTCGTGATGGATTCGATGTAGTGTACAACGGCCCAACGATCAGCAGTTTTGAAGTGACCGAATGAAGCCATGGAAGACCCCGGTATGCCATTGGCAATCACTTTAAAGTGTGCGATATCACCGCCGCCCTGAGTCCATTTGCCCTCTACCAAGTTGCGTGGAGGCGGCTTCAAAGCTTTCCCTGCAGGACCATCGCCCTTACCTTCAGGACCGTGGCAAAGAGCACAATTTGTTTTATAGAATTTTTCACCATAGGCAACGATCTCAGGTGTTGAAACCCAAGGCTCAGCGACTTTGTCGATATCTAATTGCGGAGCCTTTTGCTGTTCTGATTCAGCTTTTGGATCGCGAACATTTTCGCCCAGATCAACGCCCTTATCGATAACGACGATATAAATAAAGAACACAACAACGAATACCATCGAAAAGGCGAACGCAAACATTCCGCCACGATTATACTCATCTGAATTTTTTGAGTTATTTTCCGACATAGACCTACACTCCCATTGGGATAGCATATTCATTTAGCTTTTATTTGTATTATGATTTGTAGCGTAAAAAGAAATAGGCGGCAACCATTACCACCTATTTTGGACCCCACAATTTCGCGTCGTGCTAGAGCGCATTGCTTAGAAATGCGGCGTCCAAAGGACAAGCTAATAAGCGGAGCCCGAAGGGCCACCCAAAAAAGCGAAGTCCCAAAGGGACCAGCCCGCAAAAAAACAGAGATTCTGATTCGCTGCAAATTGGTTTTTCACAAGGCGCAAGGAGAAAGCCGTACGACCCGTACGGCGCCGACGCAGCAACGCGCAGCTGAAAAGCCAATTTGCAGCGAATCAGAGGACGATGCCGCCGTCGACACATAGCACTGTGGCATTTATGTAAGCGGCTTGCTCACTGGCTAAAAAAAGACACGCATTTGCGATATCACTCACTTCACCAAGTCGTGGAACTGGAACCTTGGCGGTCATGATATCAAGAGCTTCTTTCGGCATCGCTTTGGTCATTGCCGTCATGATAAATCCCGGGGCTATCGAGTTCACCGTGAAGCCTTTTTTACCTAACTCTTTACCCAAAGTTTTAGTGAATCCAATCACACCTGCCTTTGCGGCAGCGTAATTGGACTGGCCGAAATTACCATAGATACCCACAACGCTAGATATATTCACAATGCGTTTATTTTGTGAACTCGGATTGAACTTTTCGAGCAACCCCTTTGTGACATTATAAAGCCCAGAAAGATTGGTGTTGATAACGGCATCCCAATCTTCGGGTTGCAACTTCGCAAAAGATTTATCACGAGTGATACCAGCGTTATTCACAATAATATCCACAGGCCAAGGTAAAGAGGCCGCTGCTTTTGCAACGCTTTCGCGGTTACTCACATCAACCGATACAACATGAATTTGCGATGAATACTGTGACCACTCAGCTTGCACCGCTTTTAATGCGGATTCAGAATAATCCCAAATCGAAACCTTGCAACCAGCCTGCAAAAAACTAAGGGTGATTTGGTGGCCAATGCCCGAGGCTCCGCCAGTAATAACGGCTACTTTATTTTCAAAATTGAATTTTATATTGCTCATAGCATTTTATTTCAGCACCGGGCCCACCCTTAGTCTAGCTCTTTTCTTTGCATCCCATTCTGAGTATTTTTCGGTTAAACTAAAAAATATGCGCTCGGCTTTTATGCTTCCAATTCTAATATTCGCTTTTGCTGCTTGCGATAAGGCCCCTCAATTGGGGCCCGCAAATGATAACGATCTTGCAAGCGCATCTGAAGATGCTTGCGGATATATCCAAAATTCATATGGCCAAAGGGTGTCGTGGAAAGGCAGTCTGCCAGTTCCACTTATTTTAGATCCTTCTTTTCCAACTAACTATGAGCCCGCCCTGCAAGAAGCAGCTAAACTTTGGAATGACGCTGCGGGGATGACGCTTTTTAAATTTAGCAGAAGCCAAAGCAACAAAGAAAACATCGTTTACTGGCAAACAAGTTGGGATGAGGCTCAAAAAAGCATGCAAGCTGTCACCTCACTGCGTTGGTACAAAAACCAATTAACCGAGGCTAAGGTTAAAATCGATGCTCGGTATTACAATTTCTACACAAACGCACCAAACTCGAGTCTTGATGTTCATTTTCAAAGTCTTTTGGTACATGAATTAGGGCATGTGCTCGGCATGAAACACAAAACAGTTTCGCCGACCGTGATGTGGGCAACACTGGCCGGGACAACCATTCGTGAACAATTGAGCGATGCAGATATTCAATCGCTGAAATGTGAGTACTGAGTGAATAAATTATTTTTAATAGCCACTGCACTGTTCCTTGGATCGGCGCTTTTAATCGATAACAGCTTTATCAAGCCGTCTACTCGACAAGTTGCTTCAACTCATGACTCGACACCCCTCTCAACACAACTGACGAGCGGAAAAAATATTGATCTGTCCGTTCTATCAGACAAAGAATTCGCAAGGGCTTTCAAATATCAATTAATGTCGTCATCACGCTTGGTTCAAAATAACGAATCCAGTGGCGTCGAACTGGGCAATTTTTATATTAAAGGCACCGACAATCAAAAAAACTTTGTTTGTTCGAAATACACAGACTTAGAGTTGATTTTTGAAGCCGATGGTATTGCCATTTCGGGGAATATTCCGCAAATGAAAGTGCATGGGCCGTGCCTAACCGGGGCGAACTACTCTTCTATTGAAGCGCTACCTATTCCATTTAAAAAAATTCTTGCATCGAATGTGGCACAAAAAGATTTTCTAGAACAAATTGCCGAATCAAACGGTCAAATCACAATACACTTTCAAGATGTTGTAGAACAATGGCCC
>JANNCH010000029.1:0-2390 GCA_031386315.1 Pseudobdellovibrionaceae bacterium | reverse complement strand
GCAAATAGTCCAAAGACGTTTCTGTCTGGCCTTTATAGGCCGCACAAACCGCTAGCGTATAATATGTTTTGGAATTAAGTTCGAAGCCCTCTTTTAAAACTAAGTCCTGTAATTTTTCTTTGGCAAAATTAATATCTTCGAATTGTTCACGCTCGGCATAGATACGCAAAAGCAGATTTTCGCACGTCAAATATTCAGAAAACTTTTTAGAAGTAAAAAGAGATTCACTGGCTTCGCGCAAATAAGTGATAGCTTGATCGAAGTCGCCGCGATCACAATAAAGTTTTCCTAATTCGAATGAGCGGTCGTTTTGACTCATAGAACCTCTGACAGGTGGAGTGATGAAGAAGCTACAGGTTTTGTCAGATTGTCAGAGTAAGGTCAACATGTCAGAATTGTGTTTGCATATATAAATAGCACTTACTGACGGCAAAACAATAAGACCCAATAAGTAAGACTTGAGACTTTCGCTGCTTATTTAATAATCATTAAAAACAAGAAAGGGAGGCAGCGCCTCCCTTTTGTGCAATGCATTCTTATATACAGCGACTAGTGATGAATCTCTTGCCCAGTGTACTGAGCACGAACTCCGAAATCACGTTCGCTTTGAACTTTGAAAACTTCTTTTGGATTTTTGATGTCCAGGGCATTGATCAGAACTTGATCAACGTGATCAACCAAGATCACTTTGAGTTCTTTCAGAACTTGCTTAGGGATATCCTTAAGATCTTTCTCGTTCTCTTTTGGACAAATAATAGTTTTAATACCACCGCGATGGGCCGCCAGGATTTTTTCTTTCAATCCACCGATTGGCATCACACGACCTCTCAATGAAACTTCACCCGTCATGGCAACAATGCGTTTCACTGGGATTTTTAAAATCGCTGATACAATAGAAGTTGTCAGAGCAATACCTGCAGATGGTCCGTCTTTTGGAACAGCACCTTCTGGTAAGTGGATATGCACGTCGATATTTTGAAAGTATTCTTTTTCCAGGCCGAACAATGGTCCACGTGATCGTACGTAGCTCATCGCTGCCGAGCAAGACTCTTTCATCACATCGCCAAGTTGACCAGTGACAGTGAATTTTCCTTTTCCAGGAACGATACTCACCTCAACAACTAACAAGTCCCCACCCACTTCAGTCCAAGCCATACCGTTTGTTAAACCGATCTCATTTTGAGTTTCAGTTTTTCCATGGCGGTATTTATGAGCACCGAGCAGTTCAATCAGTTTAGCCGGAGTCACCACATAAGATTTAGAGGCTGTTTTAGCTTTCGCTTTTTTAGCTACTTTCTTACTTGTACGATCGACTTTCGTTTCTGATCTGAACTCTTCCAGAGTTTGATTCATCACGATTTCTTTAGCGACTTTACGGAAAACATTGGCGAACTGTCTTTCTAGATTACGAACACCTGCTTCACGAGTGTAGTAACGAATAACATTTCTAACCGCGGTATCTTGGATAGAAACTCTGTAATCTTTCAAGCCGTGATTCGCCAACTGTTTCGGAACCAAGTAGTTCTTCGCAATATGGAACTTTTCGTCTTCGATGTAACCTTCAAGACTGATGATCTCCATACGATCCAAAAGAGGTCTTGGAACAGTATGCAATGAGTTCGCCGTCGCAATGAACATTACTTTAGACAAATCGTATTCAAGTTCTAAATAGTGATCTTGGAAGTTGTGATTTTGTTCTGGATCCAAAACTTCAAGCATAGCGGCCGATGGGTCACCACGGAAGTCATTGGCCATTTTATCGATTTCATCCAATAGAACCAACGGATTGCCCTTATCAACCTTACGAAGAGATTGCAGGATTTTGCCTGGCATCGCACCTACGTATGTTTTTCTGTGTCCACGAATCTCGGCCTCATCACGCACGCCACCTAAAGAGATACGTGCAAATGAACGATTCAAAGAATCCGCGATCGAGCGAGCCAAAGAAGTTTTACCAACCCCAGGAGGTCCCACTAGACACAAGATAGGCCCTTTCATATCTTTAGAAATCGAAAGAACAGCTAGGTACTCAAGGATACGGTCTTTAACTTTTTCAAGTCCCCAGTGATCATGATCCAGAATTTTTTGAGCATTCTTAAGATCATGTTTTTCTTCGCCGTAATCTTGCCATGGAAGTGACAACACCCAGTCGATGTAGTTTCTAACCACAGTCGCTTCGGCCGACATCGGAGACATCATTTTCAGTTTTTTGATCTCTTTCATGACCTTGTCTTTAGCATCTTGGGTCATTTTTTTAGCTTTGCATTTCGTTTCGAGATCTTGCAGTTCAGCTTGGTAGTCATCTTTTTCGCCAAGTTCTTTTTGGATCGCCTGCATTTGCTCATTCAGATAGTATTCTTTCTGAGAGCGTTCCATTTGTTTTTTCACGC
>JANNCH010000027.1:0-2621 GCA_031386315.1 Pseudobdellovibrionaceae bacterium | reverse complement strand
GGCCAGAAGTTGTAGAATCTTTGAACGCAAGACTTCATATCATTGGCAGTGGCGACAGTGATTGGCTGAAAGGATTTGCTTCTGAAAAAGTGAATGTTCTTGGACAGGTCAGTGATTTGAAAGAACACTATCAACATGCTCATATTACACTGATACCTCTTTTTATGGGCAGTGGTACGCGCGTGAAAGCTATCGAAGCCGGCAGCTTTGGTCGCAGTTTTATTTCGACAGCCTTGGGTGTGGAGGGTCTGCCCTTTGTTGCAGGTGCAGATTACATTCAAGCAGAAACAAAAGAAGATTGGATTCGTGCATTGAATTCCCTGAGCTACGAGCAGGCTTCAGAAAAAGGGAACCATATTTTTTCAACTGCCGAAAAATATTTCGAAAAAAAAAGTTTGGCAAAACGTTTTTTACAACTTATTTCAAAGCTTTCTTAGCATGCCAATAAGCTTTTTTTTACCGAATTGAAAAATCGGTGAGCCACCAGATACATTTTTCGAAGTACATCAATCGACTTTTGCTCAAGTGAATGCAAGAAGCGCTTAGCAGGTTGGGCATCTGGCATTCTTTATCAGTATGGCAATCAAAACGAATAAATGCTGGTAATAGCTGGCAGCTAGTGGAATCAAAACCGATGGCGGTCGCATTACCGAATGTTTCGTTGATATGCCTTATCTATAACTGTCTAAGTTTTAGTCAGTTGAGAAATACGGTGAAACCTATCTATAAGAATTCAGTTTATAAGAGCAATGACATATAACTAGAGTTATAAGATAAAAAGACTTTGGGTGATATGACTTACTTAGTTTCTCGATTTTCACAAATGAATAAAATTCTACTGATGTTGCTAGATTTTATATTTTTTCTAGCCGCCAGTGTGCTTGTTCAAGCCTTGCGGTTTGATGAGCCGAGTTGGAATTTCGTTCAAGATACATTGTTTTGGGTGGTTGCTTTCACCACCCTATGCAGTCTGTATATTTTTGGAACCTATGATTTTTCAGACCGTGAAACTCTACGTATTTTGGTGCTGCGTTTGATTCGTGCGCTGGGACTTAGTCTTATAATCACACTATGCTTAACATTTATATTTGGCCAAAAGCATATGGGATATTTTGGTCGCGGCGTTTTGCTGGGTTCACTTTCTTTGTTTTTTATATTATCGTCTTTACCACGAATAATTTTATTTCAATACGGAAGCCACTATCGACGTAATTTGCAGTGGCTTTTTCTTGTCTCTTCACAGTCACGCGCAGTGATCGAACGAGACCTTAAGCAAAGTGCCTTCCCGGGACATGTGCGTTTTATGGATGCTGAAAATGCCTCTATTCAAGAAATTCAACGAAATTCATGGAGCACAATTGTTCTGGCCCTAGACGATCCACAGTTGCCGTCCAACTTAGTGGGCGAGTTGATGCGTGAGCGACTCAGCGGTCAACATGTTATCGATATATGTGACTTCTATGAAAGTTATTGGAAAAAGGTGCCGGTCTATTTTCTCAAAAATAGTTGGTTTATTTTAAGCCAAGGTTTTCGCTTGCTGGAAAACCCTATCAGCGTGCGCATGAAGCGTTTGATGGACTTTATACTTGCGAGCTTAGCATTACTCATTGTATGGCCGCTCATGTTGCTAACGGCTTTAGCTGTGCGTTTTGATTCACCCGGTGAAGCACTGTTTAGACAAAAACGCGTGGGTATGAAGGGGCACGAATTCACGATCTACAAATTTCGCTCTATGGTTGTGGATGCTGAAAAAGATGGGGCGCGCTGGGCGCAAAAGAATGATGTGCGCGTAACACGAGTAGGTGCCTTTATTAGAGCTAGTCGTCTGGATGAACTTCCGCAGATATTTAATGTGCTAAAGGGTGAGATGAGCTTTGTGGGACCACGCCCTGAGCGCGCGCAATTCGATGAGCAAATCGAACAGGTGGTTCCTTTTTATCGTGTTAGACAATTGGTTCGTCCTGGTCTGACGGGCTGGGCACAGGTGCTTTTTCCATATGGGGCAAGTATCGATGATGCCAAAGAAAAATTACAATATGAGATATATTATATTAAGAACTATTCACTACTGTTTGATATAGTTATTTTGTTGAAGACTGTATCGGTCATATTGTTGGGGCGGGGGCGCTAATATGGGGCATAAATTACTCGTGACAGGCGGAGCTGGTTATATCGGCTCTCACACGACCCAAAAACTATTAGATGAAGGCTTTGAAATTGTCGTCTATGATAATTTATCTACCGGTTTTCTAGATGCCATTCCACGCGGAGCTATCTTTGTTCAGGGCGATGTGCGTGATCAGAAAAAATTGTCAGACACCATTCGTGATTTCAATATTGAATGTGTTATTCACTTTGCTGCCAAGTTAGTTGTACCTGAGTCTGTTACGAATCCTTATATGTATTATGATAACAACGTAGGTGGGTCAGTTTCATTGCTGAGTGCTTGCCGTGAGCATTCGGTGAATAAAATTGTTTTCTCATCCACGGCGGCAGTTTATGGCAGCCCGTCTCAAAATACACCCATTACTGAAGATGCGATATTGTCTCCGATCAATCCCTATGGTCAGACGAAACTTGTTGTCGAGGGGCTTTTGATGAGCGGTCGCGTAGCTTACGAT
>JANNCH010000022.1:0-8038 GCA_031386315.1 Pseudobdellovibrionaceae bacterium | reverse complement strand
ATACCGGCGAAAGGTCCGTTATTGACCGAGAACAACATACCAACCGTAGGTTCTTCAACGATGATACGTGGAAGCGGTCTTGGATCTACTGCAGAAGTAATCGTATCACCGATTGTGAAGTCCTCAAGACCCGCGATAACTACGATGTCACCAGCGCCAACTTCTTGAGCTGCAACCTGTGAACTGACTTTGTATTGAAACAAAGCAGATACTTTTACTTTTTTCTGACCATGTTCTTGCAGACAAATAACATCATCGCCCACTTTGATCTGGCCAGCCATAATACGACCTATCGCCAAACGACCTACGTAATCATTGTAAGAGATATTAGAAACCATCACTTGCAGTGGTTGGTTTTCAACAATCGTTGGAGGCGGGATCAAGTCTACGATTGCGTCGTAAAGAACTTGCAAGTTTTTAGTGTGAACAGCTGGATCCAAAGTCGCCATACCTTCACGCGCCACTGCGTAAACGGTGTGGAAATCACACTGCTCTTCAGTTGCATCCAAATCGATGAATAGATCGAAGATCTCATTGTGCACTTCTTGAATACGCGCATCGGGACGATCGATTTTATTGATACAAACGATAATTTTTTTATTACCTTCAAGGGCTTTTTTCAAAACGAAACGAGTCTGAGGGAGTGGTCCTTCAGAGGCATCACATAGAATGATACAACCATCAACCATGTTCAAGATACGTTCAACTTCACCACCGAAGTCACTGTGTCCCGGTGTATCTACGATATTTACTTTGATATCTTTGTACATGAACGAAGCATTTTTTGCGGCGATCGTGATTCCACGCTCTTTCTCTAGATCCATTGAATCCATCAAACGTTCTTCCACATGTTCATTGTCACGGAAAGTTCCTGCTTGCTTAAGCAAGTGATCAACCAAGGTCGTTTTACCGTGATCGACGTGCGCGATAATCGCGATATTTCTAATTTTCTTTGGATCCTGAATCATAACTGCTCCCTTTAAGCCTAACCGTGTCCACCCATCAGGAAAGGCTCATGACTAGTGTCTTCCTGTTGGTTGTTTTGAATTGATGCAAAAAATTCCAATGCCAGCGACAGCAACTGATCGTTATCTTTGGTTTGGAATATATTTCTCCGAAATTGCGAGGCTCCAGCATAGCCTGTTGAGAACCAAGCCGCAAACTTTCTTAGCTGAATACCCATAACATGCTCATCACAGTGTCCCAAGATTTCCGCATGAAGTGCCTTGAATACGGACATAAAGTCGCGCTCGACATTCTTGTTGATATCCTGACCTCGCCACAGACTATTGGCATCCATAAAGATATGAGGGTTTTTCAAACAGCCTCGACCAATCATTACCCCGTCACAGCCAGAATCCTTCAGTCGCTTCACAGCCTGTTCCGGAGTATGAATGTCGCCATTACCGATGATCGGCAGCTTGGCCTTTGCTTTAACCTCTGCAATATAATTCCAGTCGGCCTCGCCCGAATAGCCCTGGGCGCGGGTTCTACCATGAATAGCCATCCATGCGACACCTTCGTTAAAGGCAATGTTGGCAACTTCATGGGTATTCAGAGAATGCGAATCCCAACCAGTGCGAACTTTTATGGTCACAGGAATTTTTACAGCATTAACTGTGCCGCGAACCAAATCAGTTAGATGATTGAGGTCACGCAAAGCCCCCGATCCAGCTCCTTTTTTTACGACTTTAGGAACTGGGCAACCAAAATTTATATCAACAAAATCAGCCCCGAGATCTTCCACTACACGAGCCGCACGCCCCATGGTCTCTGCATCTTCACCGAAGAGCTGAATGCCCACAGGTCTTTGAATTTCATCAAAGCCCATCATACGCATCGTTTTTTGATTTTTATATTCAATCCCGGTTGATGAGACCAATTCACTTACCACAACGCCAGCACCTAGCTTACGCATAAAGCTGCGAAAGGGGTGATCCGTGATCGCTGCCATGGGCGCTAGCACGAAGGGATTTTCTTTGAGGGCATGGACTGGGTTCATAGATGGAGCGGTATATCAAAGCTACGACAGAAAGGATATGAAAAAGAATAGTTCAAATCGTAAAAAGCCTCTTAATTCGAGAACTTATTAGACCTGACGGGGGACGAGTTCGCCTGAGATCGCATATAATGCAACAGGCGTTTTATATAGATACGACGACTCTAATTTTAATTTTTACAGAATGCGAGTGCATTTGTCAGGGCTTTGATTTCAGTGAGCTTGGTGTAGGTGCCGCCGACTTTTAAAACAGACCAGTAAACACCTGTCGAAAGGGCAATGGCCCCTTTGCTTTTCACCTGACGATTTAAGATTTGCAATCCGCACGAAAGATTTTTTTGCGGATTTAAAATAGAGCGACGCCCATCTGCTAAAGATGGATATAACAAATTATCGTTCTTCCAATCGAATTCACAAAATGTCGCCCACTGCACATCTTGATACGACAACTGCAACAAACCCTCGCTCACAACTTGTTTGCCGGTGATTGGATCTGTGCCCATCGTTGATTCGGTGAAGCGAGTGGCAGCCTTCCAGCCACTCTCAAATTTCGAAACAGCCGACACAAACTCTGCCCAAAAATTCAAACGATCTTCTTTACCCAAGCGATCGTACATTGGGCAAAACAAAGCAACATCTGTTGGTCCTTGATAAAGCGCCTCTGCTTTTGTTTCGACAACTTGGCGAACGATGTCTGACCAAGCACGACGACTTGAATCTGTTTTTTCCCACGAAGCAACAAAGCTTGTAACTGAAGTAGAGCCATTATCCGTTGACCCCGTGCTGCCATTATCAGACAACATAGTTGAAAAACCACAACCCACTAGCAAAGTTGAAATAATCATCGAGATCAATAGGTTTCGAATAAATGTCTTTGTCATAATCACTATGAAAAGCAAGACCTAGGCCTATACCAAAGCGAAACAGGACCTTCGTCGAAGCAACTTATCTATATAAAAATACTCAGTTTATATTGATTCTTATACTGAGAAATTTAACAAAAGTGTCAACTTTAAACCGACGCAAATACCATCGACACTTTTTATAAAGTTAGTTTTAGCCACAGAACCAATTCATTGATCCTAGTCCGTTAGCTCTCAACTTTGACTTTCTAAAATGCTTAGTATGAGCGTCTTTTTCGAGACAATTCGTAAATTTTCGTCTAACTTTTAAACTCAAACTCAACTGCACAGAATAACAAATTTTGTTACTTCTCTTAAAAAATGACCTCTGCTCGTCCCTACACACACGCCAGCGTCTATAAGTTTGACAGCGAAAAACGGCAGAACGTTCGAATAATAACAGGCGAAATAAAAATGCCATCCTGCTAAATTGTGAGCGGTTTAATGAAACATTTTTTAATGGGATTTTGCTTTATGAAAAAGATTTTTCTCTCTCTCGTCACTGTTGTATTAGCTTCACACGCTATTGCAGCCGAATCACCACCGACTCCGTGGACGGTCACGCGCACAACATGGACATATCAAGACGAAAATAACTATAGCGCGTTTGTTCAGGCCATAGGCGAATCCAAATGTAAAACAGTGAATGATTGTATTCGCTCAACGGCAAACCCTTACAGATATTCAGATCCACCTTCTGCATTTTTTTGGTCTGACTGTGCAGACTGGCCTTATTTTTTAAGAGCCTACTATGCTTGGAAGAATGGACTTCCCTTTGCTTACACATCATCTGTTGGAATGATGCCTTCTGAAGAGCCTAAAGAGGATGATCGCACGAGTGCTGAAGGCAATTTTCCGAAGAGCCGCGCAAGCATGAATTCGGGCAGAAAAACTGTCGACTTTTTAAAAGAAATCGACAAAATGCAAAACCGTATTTCATCGGCTATGCTACGAATTCCACCTAGCTATGATGGAAGTATTTTAAGTGATTTTTATTCACCAGAAATTCGTCCGGTCTCTATCCGCCCTGGCACTGTCATTTACGATGCCAATGGACACGTATATGTTATTTACCGTGTAGAAAAAGACGGTCGCATGCTCACTTTTGATGCGCATCCAGATTTTTCAGTTACGCATGGAATTTTCGGAATCAAAAATGCACGATCTCGTCCGAATCAAAGTGCAGGATTTAAAAACTTTCGTCCAATGCGTTCATTCAACGGTGAAGTTGAAACCATGCCAAATGCGGGAATCAAAGACTTTTCTTTGATTCAATACTTCGGTACTAATTTAAATTTTACTGATTGGAAAAAAGGTGCTTTCACGTTGCGTGGTCGCAGTTTTGACTACCATGAATATGTTCGTTCTGCAATGGCGACTTCGAAAGTCAATCCCGTTCAAGAATTCGAAGCTAGCTTGAAAGAACTTTGCGAAGACTTAACCGAACGTCGTGCTTCGGTTGATGAGGCTACAAAAGCAGGCATTCATTTGAAGCCACACCCAACTTCGATTCCTAAAAATATTTTCAATTCAGAAGGCGATTGGGAAACTTATTCGACACCATCGCGAGACATTCGCTTACGTGTGACATTTCTGTCATTGCAAAAAACAATCACCGCACGTTATAGCCAATATTTAAATCGTGATATGTCTGAAATTCAATATGATGGACAAAATTTAAAACGCGAATTGCTACTGACTTTTCACAATACGAACTTAAATTGTCCAGTGTCTTATAAAAATTCAGCTGGCAAAAATATGAATTTGAGTTTTGAGTTAGCCATCAATCGCTTATATAAATTGTCATTTGATCCATTCGATTGTCCAGAAAGACGTTGGGGCGCAGTCAGCGCACAAGAACAATCTACTTGCGTTGACGATAGCAACAAAACTGCTTGGTACAGTGGCGAACAACGTATTCGTAATTTCTTACAAAGAGATTGGATTGCACCTCAAGATATTACTTTGAGCACTTTGAACACTGTCGGGACCAGTGATGCAGACAAAATTGATATACGTTCTTGGCTGACGACATTGCCTGAAAGAGGAAACTAATATGAAAAATTTAATTTTAGCAATTAGCATTTTTGCTGCCGCGTCTATCGCAATGGCCGAACAAAGTGTCACTTTGAATTTCAGTAATCTGAATTTATCCAGCCAAGAGAACTCAGCAGCTCAGTTGGATATTAGTAAAGAATTACAAAAACAAGCTCCAAATACAAATGTAGCTGGTCAACGTCTGAAATCAATTAAGCTAACTGGTAGCTCCTCTGGTTTAGGTGCGACATTGATATTGTTAGCTTCTGGCAAAGCGGTTGATTCACAAACCATACAATCTGAAAATGCTGATTCAGTACTTGCATCAAATGTTGGAATCACACCAGGGCCATGGGCACTTGCAGTACGTGGACAGATCTTTGTTCAACAAATCATTGTTACTTTGGACACACAGGGAACAACTTCGGACGATTTCAATTTCAATAATAGTAAACTCGTTCAAAAAGCTATCCCAGTTGAACAGCCTGGGGAATTCAGCTCTGGGCAACCAGTCCTTTATGTTTCTAATGACGGCAAAATCTTCGCAGGAACTGTAAACGGATTTTATCCAGATGGTTCAGTGGGAGTAGTCATCCAAGGTAGACAGAGTAAAGTTATCGATCACAGCCAAATTGCCATTAGAAGTGGTTGTTCATCAAGTCGTGAAATTGGTGACTTTTGCGTAGGTGATTCAGTGATTGCAATTACTAACAGCGGGCCAAAGAATGCGACAATCGTTGGTATTCAAACAAGCGGTGTTGTGGTTCTAAATATTGATGGTAAAGAATCCGTAGCCAACTGGCCAATTACTGCTATTCATTTCTAATCTATTTTTCTGATCTAATTATCCAACCACACAATGCGGCCCTCGATTTGACGGGCCGCTTTGGGTGGATTGTGATCTGGATATCCACAGACCATTGCACATAGAAGTTCTAAATTACCAGTTTTGTATTCTGGCAACTTATCCACACCTAAAAATTTATCCACATCTTCTTTGATTTCTAAGGGTGCGCCCATTGTGCATGAACCAAGCCCCTCGACTAGACAGGCTAAATTCATGTTTTCAACAGCCATGTAAACGCTGCCGATGCTTGTATGATAGCGTTCTTCACTCGAGTTTTCTGAATAAGCAAAAATAACTACGGGTGCTTCACCCAAAGTATAAAAAAATCTTTCTGTAAACTGGTAAAGAGATGGCTTAAGTCTTTGTTGCAAAATATCTTTAATACCGACCCAGGACTTTTGAGAATATTTTAAATACTCATCACGTTTTTGTCCCGTTACTACATAAAATCGCCAGTTCTGACGGTTTTTACCAGATGGTGCGTGAATTCCAGCCGTCAGTATTCTTTCAATAACTTCACGTGGGACAGCATCCGATTTAAATTTTCGGATGGACTTTCGTGATTCAATAAACTGATAGAATTCTTCTTTGCTAAACATGTTCAACCTTAGATAAATGTTTTATGCAAACGCTGAATGGCTTCATTACCAGATTCTTCTGCGACTAAGAAACAAAAATTATGTTTGCTGGCACCTAAGCAAATCATACGCACATTGATATCTGGTATGGCGTCAAAAATTCTTTTTGCTAAGCCTGGCGTATGATTGATGTTATTGCCAATCAGAGAAATCAAACATAGGTTTTCCTCCACCTGCACTTCGGCGAATTTAGATAGATCTACAATTAGTTTTTTATTCAGCAAGGCCGAATCGTCCAAAGTCACCGTCACTGAAATTTCAGAGGTTGTAATAGCATCGATACTAACTTTGTGATTGTTGAATACTTCAAACAGTCGATACAGGAACCCATGCGTATGCAGCATTTCCGGTGTACTCAAGGTCACTAAAACTTGCTTTTTACGTATGGCCATTGCGCGTATAAGCGGCAAATCTTTTACTTCTTTGCGAACCCAGGTTCCACTAGCTTCGGCGGCGAAACTTGAACCCACAAAGACAGGGATGTTTCTACGAATTGCAGGCAGCAACGTGGCAGGATGCAAAATTTTTGCCCCGAAAGTTGCGAGCTCGGATGCTTCTTTAAATGAAATCTCGGCAATGGGCTTTGCATCTGGACAAATACGTGGATCTGTTGTTGCGATACCCGCAACATCCGTCCAGATTTCTAGAATATCTGCCGCAATCCCTTCAGCTAAAATGGCAGCCGAATAGTCACTGCCACCACGACCTAAAGTTGTTGTCATTCCATCTTCGGTCATTCCAATAAAGCCTTGTGTAACGAATACAACGTTATCAGTGCGTACTCTTCCTAATTTTTTTTCACAAAGTGAGATTATCTCTTCTGTTTGCGGGCGCGCTTTACTGAATTGATCGTCTGTGCGTAAAACTTCACGCACATCAAAAAACTCGGCCTTCAAAAGACTTTTGTTTTTTTGTAAAACTTGATTCATTGCCTCAGCGAAAAGAACTGAAGACATGCGCTCGCCGAGACTCATCATTGTATCCATTGCTTTAACTGAGCAATCACGTAAAAGATAAATACCACGAGCCAGTGATTCCATCTCACTGAGCAGTTGATCAAGTTGATTTCTAGAATTTCCAGAGATACCTAGTACTTTTGCAATATTGTGATGACGAGTGCGCACTTTTGCGATGATGGTGTCGGCCTCTGTCCAAGTTGATTTTTGTGCCGTTTGACCTAATGAAATCAAATCATTTGTAGTTCCAGAGGTTGCAGAAACAACTGCTAAACAAGAATTTTGCTTAAGAGTCACTTCGGCACTGCGAAGCATACAGGCTGCATCTCCCATCGAGGTTCCACCAAATTTTGACACAATCAACTTTTTCATAGCTTGTCCCGCTTTTTGTTTAATACTCTCAAGCAGCTTTTATTCTTTTCCTGTTTTTCATTCAACCATTTTTGTGGCAAGCTGACAGATAAGAATGTGCTCAAAGATCCGGGGAACCAAATGACAGCATCCGAAAATTCATTCAGTGCAAAAGAACGCTGGCTTGTCATCACTCTGGTTGTGGTTGCTATGCTCATTACAACTGTGGCCGTGGTACCTAGTTTACGCAATCAGGTGAAGGATTTTTTTCAAAATGAAAATCGCCATATTTTAGCCAAAGTCAGCGG
>JANNCH010000666.1:0-4934 GCA_031386315.1 Pseudobdellovibrionaceae bacterium | reverse complement strand
GGTGCAGGCGCCGGTAAAACCACCACACTTGTGGCGATTTTTTTAGACTTTGCTAAAAACTTTCTAGCCGAGCATAAAAAACTTCCACGTGTTGTTGTTACTACTTTTACTCGAAAAGCCACACAAGAACTGAAAGAAAGACTTTTAAAAAAGGCCCTTGAAGACGAACGTGAAGATTTGTTTCACTACATTAGTTCTAAATCCAGCGTACAGATTTCTACTATTCACGGTGTTTTGAATTTATTCTTATCACGCTATGGTTCGGCCATTGGGTTGACTCCCGACTACAAAATCTTGTCCGAAGGCGAAGTTCGCAAATCAGCTCGTAAAATCGTGCGTAAAATTATTTTAGAGAAACCGCATTTGCAAGAAATGCTCGAAGAGTATGACTTCGCCACTTTAGAAGAGTATTTATTGAAGTATTACACCGAGGCTCAAGTTCACCCTGCGCTTCGCTTTGCGGGGCGAGAGTACTTTGAACTTCGAACGAAAGAATTTTTGGCGAATTTACGCAGTAGTTCTCAACGAATTGGGCGAGAAATTCTTTCGCAAACCGATAAAGAGGGCTGGGTCACCTATTTAAATGGCTTACTTGCCATTGATTGGAATAATTCAGAATCCATCCGTAGCTTTTATGACTACGCAAAAAAACCAAGCTATCTTAAAAAGAATCCTCCGTTCAGTGAACTGTTGAATGAAGAACTTGAAAATTTTCGTGAGCAGTTAGATATCGTTGTTGAAAAAGCTTGTTTCACCGAAGTGTATTGGCAAAAACACCAAAAAAATTGTGAGTCCTTTGAAGAACTAGCCAAAGAATTCAGTGTTGAATTTCAACGACAAAAATTAGAGTTGGGACTTTTATCGATGAGCGACTTAGAAACAGTCGCCATCAAATTGATCCATGAATACCCAGAGGCCGCGGCGAACTTTTCAAAAGAGTGGGACTTCTGGATGATTGATGAATATCAAGATACCAGTCCCATACAAGTTCAGCTGATGAAAGCCTTGGTTGGCGATCGACCTAGCTTTGTGGTAGGTGATCCACAACAAAGTATTTATCTTTTTCGAGGGGCGCGTTCTGAGGTCTTTTTTGAAAAGATGACTGAGGTTGTCAATACAGGCGGTGATCTGCAAGAAAAAATGATCAACTATCGCTCTAACCCCGAGGTCTTGCATTTCATCAATCATTATTTCACACGTCTAGATTCACAATTTTCTGCCATGGAAGTCGATCCTCAAAAAGTGGCAGAACCCGATAGTCAAAATCTGCAGATTATTTTGACCCATGAAGTACAAGATGGGATTACTGCCGATGACGAATATCAAGATGAACTAGCCCCTGTGGCAAGGATTCAAGAGCTGATTCACCAGGGTGTGAGCCCTGAAAAAATCTGCTTGCTGTCGCGCACGCACAAAGTTTTAGAAGAAACGGCTCGCATTGCTCAGCGGTATGGTATTCCGGTGCAGTTGCACAGTGCTAGCGGATTTTTTGAACGTCGTGAAGTGCAGGATGCTTTGAATCTGTTAAAATTTTTAGTGAATCCACATGATAATTATATTTTCATCGCTCTTTTGCGCTCGCCGTGGTTTCATTTGTCAGATCAGCAGATTCTTAAGTACAGCAATGGCAAAAACTCTTTTTGGCGTGAGGCCCTGCTCAATTCAAAAAATGAAGACGAAACTCATCCGGTGCATTTGTTAAGAAAATATTTGGGATTATCTGAGGACCTCGGGCTATCGTGGACTTTAAAACGTGCCATGGCAGATTTAGGTTATCTGGATTATTCTTGTCAGTTAGACCCATCGGGGCGCCGTGAGGCCAATCTGTGGAAGATTGTTAGCCTTATCGCTCAAGAAGAGCGTCGTCCGGGTTTTAATTTTCTAGATTTTATTGAATCTGGAATTGAAACTCTTTCTACTGATCAGGGGGGCGAAGATTCGGATGCAACACCGGTGATTGAGCCACAAAGGGTCAACTTTATGACGGTGCACGCATCAAAGGGATTGCAGTTCGATCATGTGATTTTGCCAGCCATGGGTAAAAATCCAGATACCCGTAAAGATGCCGAACTTTATTTAGACGAAGAAACTAGTTTATGGACTTTGCCAGTGCGTGATGATGATTCACAAAAAATGGTGCAAAGTTTATTGGCCGAAAAAATTCATGCAAAAATGCTTGAGCGTGAACAGCAAGAATTCAATCGTGTGCTGTATGTGGCTTTGACTCGAGCTAAAAAAGGTATTTCGATGCTGATCGGAGCAAAGCCCGGTAAAAAATCCTGGGCCTCTGCTTGCCATCTGAACTTAGAAGAGGGCTTGCATGAAGAAGAGGGCTTTCAATACATCGTCCGCCGTGAAAACTTAGTGCCCATCAAAGAAGCTGCGGTGGTTTTAGAAATTTCGCAAGTCAGACCTGTGTGGCGTGACCTGGATCTTAAATCAGCACAAGCATCATGGAATATTTCGGTGACAGATTTGATTTCATCCCATGTGACGGCAGCGGCAGCCGCTAAAAGTGAAGAGCTTTTACCAGCCCTTAAGCGTGCCCAGCAGGGGACAGAGGCCCACAAAGTTTTTGAATCTTTAAAGTACTCAGATTTTGAAAATGTTCGTTTGCATGCTTCTGAGCCCATGAAAAAAGCCCTCGATTATATTGCAGAACTCAAAGAGATCCCTTTATTGAAGATCATTGAAAACGGTTATGTTGAGTGGGGCTTTGCCTGCCAGCTACGTGAAACTTTGCTGCAAGGGCAAATCGACCTTTGGGGCATTGAAAGCGATACGGCCTGGATACTGGATTATAAAACGGGATCACAGAGATACTCTGAAACTGCTTTTGCGCAGATGGAAATCTATGCTTGGGCTTTGTATACAATGCAACAGTTCAAAGGCATTCAAAAGATTAAGTTAGCGGTGATTTATCCACTAGAACAAAAACACAAGGTCTGTGACTTGAAAGTCACAGACATTGATGATAGAATTCAGAAATACTTTTCATACTATAAGGCGACTACTGAACATACTCAGGGTTAAAGATGGAAGTGTATTGCGCTAAACCTTCAATAACATAAAGAAGGCTTGCTGCTTTATTACTAATATTTCCACCAGGAATGATCATACCAAGCACTGCTGAGCCTGGGACTCTGTTGTTTCCATTCAGTACAAGTTCTTTTTTCTTTGCAGCTTCAAGCATTAAATCCTGTGCATAGCCTAAAAGATCAAGTCGTGCGACTTGAGCATTTTGTGCTTTTACTTTTTGCAGAACTTTTATAGTTTCACTTTTTTGAAACTGCTCAAAAGTATTCGCTTTTAACTCGTTTGTAAGTCGAGAATAGTAAATCGCAGTCTGCATAACCATTCCTTGAATCATATTCACTTGCTGATTGATTGCATGGTTTGGATTCTTTTTCACTTCATCAGCTGTTACCAAAGCACCATTGGCATTGGCTTCATTGAGCTCTTTGCTCAAAACAGTTGCAGCTTGTGAAACATCTGCTGAAATTTTCTTCAAATCTTCATTGCTAGCCATTAACTCTTCTGGTTTCGCAGTAGGTGTTGCTTTTAAAAGTTCTGTCATTTTGGAATCCATTGCTAACGCAGATTTTCCAGCGATTTCGATGAACTGAACCATCGATTCGCGCTGCTCAAGTGGTGCCGATTTTCTTTTTGCAGCCTTAACCATCTTCTCAGCGCCTTTGGCATTGTCGGCCGCAAAGAACTTGATTCCAACTTCTGATTTTGAACTTTGTCCGAAGCGATTCACAGTTAAACGATCATTCAATTGACGTCCTGCTTTGAGGGTTCCAACTTTAAAGTGCTCTGCAAAAGTATCTAGACCGCTTGTGCGAGAAACATTTGTAGAGGCAACTGCACCCATAATAGCTGAATCAAGCAACGACTGATTTGCACGTATAGATTCGCCAATGCCCACTGGTTTATGTGATGAATCCATAAATCCTGCGCTCAAAGTGCCACTCATAAGATCTTGAAGTGTCGACATATTGACCGAATCACTCGCATTATCTATAAGTAAATTATACTTTTCATATTCGTTGTATGAAAACCAACCATTTTGTGAATCGTCATTAGACGTTTTTGGACTTGCACGCAATAAAAATTGTAATGCGAATTGCTTGTCATAGCCAATTCCGATTGTATCAATGTTGTCTTCACCACGTATTGAAGAAACGTCATACTGTGATCTTCTTTCCAAAATTTTGACTTCTGGTTGTTGCTTTTTAACATAGATTCGTTGCTGTCTGAAATCACGCGCAGCCACTTCATTTCCATTTTCATCTTTTTTCATGACAGGTACGGTATCAGTGAAAGTAACTGCAAAAAGACGTTCGTTGATTTCTTCCGGATTTCTGCCGAATCCTAACTGAGTGCTCGGTATACGAAGAACATCATGGAAGAAATCATAACCCAATTGTGCTGCATCTTCAAAGTCATCCACTTCTGCTTGGCTAGTGGCAGTACCATAAACCAGTGCCATTTTGAAATAATCATCAAGATAATCACGGATACTTGAAAAGTAGCTGATTGAACGACGAACAACAGTCACTTTTTGATTCCAACCAAATTTCAAGCGATCTTTCGCTGAATAAGAAGAAACATAAAGTCTGTTGTAGCTGCTAATAAGATTTTGTACCACTTGCTTAGCCGTTGAACCGCTGTCGTATCGTGCACAGCCGCGCTCTGAACCAACTTCACCGTCATGACACTGTTCATAGTGTTTCAACAGACCTGAGCCATTGATCACTTGTTTTTGCATTTCATTCCAGTAAGTGACATTCAAGACGGACTTAACATTTTCAAGTTTGATAAACTTGTTAGCAACAATCGCAGCTTCTTTATTGCCTAGTTTAATTTTGTTATCAGTCACCATTTTTTTAGCTTCTGTACTGAGCTCGACCAATTGTCCATAAACAGCG
>JANNCH010000657.1:0-3343 GCA_031386315.1 Pseudobdellovibrionaceae bacterium | reverse complement strand
TTTAGAACAGGCCATCACTTTAGGTGTTGTAGATGTTAATACAACGCTGCCGTTGAAGGATGCACTGCTGAAATTGGATCAAAAGCGTGCGGACTTCTATGTTCAACAACTTCAAGAGACCGCTTCAGTTTTCGGTAAATTCAGCGCTCAAAGCGATGATAACTTATTCTTTCGAATGGGGATCGTTAGTTTCGAAAATGGTGCCGTTTCACTTGGTAAAATCGCCAGCTTCTATGCGGCTTTGCATGAACCTGAAACAAATGTGCTTGTTTGGGAAGACTTTATGAAAACCTGTGCTTCGGATTCTGCTGGAAAAAGCTGGGTACAGATTGTGACTGGGAATCCTGAATGTGCAGATCTAATGCATGGGCTTTTCTTACAAACAAAATCAGGCAGTGGTCACTTTGAACAACGTGATGTGGGGTCTGTTATCCCATCATTTCCGATCACATCTGTGCTGATTGGCTCTACTGCAGAAGGCTTTCGCGAGGCGCGTAAGCAATATCACATCCAATTAGATCCACACTTCGGTAAAAACTTTAGTGTGCACAACCCTGAAGAAGTGCGCATTGGCTATTGGGGTGATCCGATAAGATTAAAACAAATGGGCACGAAGTTAAATCAGTCTGACGAAAAAAGTCGACGCTTTCTGCCGTTGGGGATGACAAAATGGGCTCAGGTGTTAGCTCTTTCTCCGGCAGAACCAGGACTTTCTCCACTGAAAGACTTCACGACAGAGGCCGGTGAGAATTATATTTCCGCGGGTGGTTGGCCAGATCTTCATCCGGTGGCAGCTCTTAGAGCAGCGGGTTGTGAAGATGTAGTTTATCTGACTCGTCAGGGTGGTGAAAGTTTATTTGGTCAAGGTGTGGCGAAAAGATTATTCAGATTGGAACGTGACTGGAAATATTTCAATGCTGATGATGCCGAATTTAAAAAATTGAATCAAGACGGGGATCCAGGCGATTTGAATTCCCCTTGGTCGAAGCTCTTTAACCTGGCGAATCCTCAAAGCTCGGTCAATCTGTCATTGTCACAAGCAAGCGCAGTGCTGTGCACAGACTGGAATGCTGATAAAAATGATGTAAAGAAAAACTTTGTGGGATTGATAGAAGATGCCTACAGAAGTTCGTACTGGATCAATCCTGATATCAAGTCTGCACTGATTGGTGGATTGTCGCCTGTGCTAACAGAAAAGCGACCAGGATGTCAGGGACTTCAATAGGTCAATAAATTTTTTTTAAAAGCTATTTTCAAGTAGAACCGCCCACGATGGGCGGTTTTCAGCGTTCCAAGCATGGAGACACTCTCGAATTTGCCCATCACTGCTTTACATCTTCACGCAATCGGCAAAATACTTCTTAACACCATTCTCACGCTCTACTATCAAGCCATGCATATCTTTATAGAAATCATGGAAGGCCGCATGCGAAAGCCAGGCCTATTCCCAGAAGACATCGACACCAACGACCCATGGCAATTTAAAAACGTCCCAAAAAAGAACCTGCCAAAAAAGAACCTGCTACTTTTTGGTAGCAGCAGTGTGTTAATGCGAAGCCCGTGTCTTGTAAGAGGTGCGGGTTTTTTTATAGGTTTTTGAAGGTTGAAACTTTGTTAATATGTATCAAAGGATTATCCTAATCCCGCAAGTAGCGCTGAAGGTGAGCTGGTTTTTTATGACTCTGCACTTGAGTCCTCAAAAAAGTTACTCCGCAAGTCCATGGGTGGATACAAAAAAACTATGGCAGTGGTTTTAAACTAAAAGGGCAAAGCAAATAAAATTCATAGCCGTATTATCACTATTTGTTTTAACTGCTTGTGCTTCAAGTTTTCATGTATCAAGCAAGCATGCGATTTTGAAATACGATACAGTTCGTAGTTTTATTGTTGGTCAAAGCACTCAGTTAGATGTCTTAAAATCATTTGGTGAACCAACTGCAAGGATCGACTCGAAAGGACATTATTCTTTTAGATATGATGACCCAGTGACAGGCTTTCAGCGTTTAACTATGAATTTTTTATCCGAAAATAATAAGCTTGCAGATATTTTGTGGATTCCCCAGTCGAGCGAAAATGAGCACGCCTTAAAACAGACATTAAGCGGCTTCAAGGGGAGAGACTTTAAAGAAGTTAATGAAGAAAATAATAACCCCCATTACATATCTTTAGGCTCTGTTTTTTACATTGATAAAAAAGGTGGAGTCACCATTCGTTACAATCGTGATCAAAAAAGTGTCGAAGGAATTGCTATTTATCATGCAGATATACGCCTGCCAGCAGAACAAAAAATGAAAGCAAAAGGACCTTACACTTTTACTGATGATGAATAGTATATCAAAATTAATCTGCTACTTTTTAGCGGTAGCAGAGTGAGTCTGACTTTTTTACTTTTTCGCTTTAGATTTCTTAGTTTTTTTATCAACCGGTATTGAGCGTGTGAATGTTTTTGCTTCGAGCTTTTCTTCTTCAGTCAGGCGATTCCACTCTTTATTAGTGAGTGCACCGACCAGAGCATAGGCATACATGGTGTGTTTATTTTTTGGATTCACCTTAACAAGTTTGACCAAGGCTTTTTGCCAGCCCATTTTGATAAATTGCTGGGCATTTTTGATTCCTGCTTTTTGAAACTGCGCTTCAGCGGTGGGGCCTAGATTTTTTAAGTCTGAAATTTTCTCGACCTGTTGTAAGCGCACTTGAATAGGTTCATCCGCAAACATTTTCGGTTTGCGTGTATCTATTTTAGTTGAAATTTTATCCAATGAAATAGGCTTAGCATTGGCGGGCTTTTTAGTTTTGCTTTTTGGATATGTTCCCCAGAAACCCCGGGGTTTCATGGCTTGCTCAATGACATCACTGACAAGCTCATCAAAACCTTCACTATGCAAAGGCAGATAAAGCCATTTTGGTAAAATGGGATGTGAAACTAGATATGGAAATTGTTGTAAAGCTTTTGCATGGTGCTCATGATCCACTGGAAACATACAGCCGTTCCAAATTTCAAAGGGATATTTTTTGCCTTGATAGCTGGTATTGCCCGGGCTTTCAAAAATTGCGAGAAACATTCGTTCGTCGATATAATAGGTAAAACCACCGAACATACCTTTGCGGCGGTAGTCCCCCTCGGGTAGCAGAGATTCAATCCATTTTAATTCTTGGGGTTCTTTGGCCATACTTACTGATATCAATTCAGAGGTCGGCTCGTCAAATCGAATAGATTGCAAATGAATAAAGGCTAAGCCCCTGAATTGCTTGTCATTTCATAACAAATTTCGTATCTTTCGAAGCCTTCCGTTTAAATCATCAGGAGATCTTGTATGTCGACATTGTCACCTCAACGTTTTGT
>JANNCH010000650.1:0-1794 GCA_031386315.1 Pseudobdellovibrionaceae bacterium | reverse complement strand
GCGTGAACTTCTACATGAAGTTCTGCTTGTAATAAAAGAAATCGACGATCGTCGGCTGTATTTAGAAATGGGTTTTGGCAGTTTGTTTTCGTACCTAGTCGAAGCTGTTGGCTACTCCGAAGGTGCTGCTCAACGTCGCATTGATGCCGCTAGACTTTTGAAAGAAGTCCCTTCACTGGGCGAAAAGATCCAAGCTGGCACAATTAATCTTAGTCAAATTTCGATTTTGCAAAAAGCCATTCGTGAAGCAAAGAAACAGGATCAAGTCGTTAGCACAAACGACAAGATGGCTTTGATTGAACAAATAGGTCACAAGACTTTTCAGCAGACACAAAAAGAAGTAGCTTCTTTTTTAGATCTACCAGTCCAAATTACCGAGACGAGAACCATGCAGGCGGATAGCAGTATACGCGTTACTCTTACAATCTCGAAAGAACTCTGCGATAAAATCAATTATGCTCAAGAGCTCCTTTCGCATTCGCTGTCGAGCAAAGAGCTCGTAACCTATTTGGAATTCATTACAGATAAAGTGATCAAACAAAAGTCTCATGCGCAAAAAGTAAGTGCTAATTCACTATCTGACAATTTATCAACTAACAAAACCAAGCCTACTCCAACATCTACCGCCGATGTGGCGGTGAATGCGACTACTTTGACAAATTGCCAATATAAGGACGCAATCACTGGCAAAGCCTGCAACAGTAAATGGCATGTGCAGATGGACCACAAACATTCACAATGGGCTGGCGGCTCAAACAAAGTTGATAATTTTCAGGCACTTTGCAGAGCGCATAATATTTATAAATACAAAAAAGAAACGAATACGAAGTATTTGAGCTGATTGTCCTAACACTTGTCACCCCAGCCAATATTTACATGTGACAATTAGGATGTTTGCTCACTCGGAAGGTCGTCGTTAGAAGTCGATACAACGTGGCTATCAAGGGACGAGAAAATGCCATGTTTTTCTATACGGTGATGAGCAACAATAAGAACCACTTTAATTCGCTTTTGCAGCAGATTTTTCAGATGAAGACATAATCTAAGCTTTCAGAGTATTTTTGATTCTTTCAATAGCCTGTTCTGTCGAAGCTAGTTGATCAGCAGGTGCACAGCGATGAATTCTTAACTGCAAGGCTTCTTCAAAATAAAGCAATGCCTCTTGATATCTCGCCTGGTCAAAAATATTTTTGCCTGCATGTTGAAGTGCAAAATCTAAATAGACCCCGGCTTCAGTGTTTGTACGGCATACCGATAGGATCTCGTCGAAAAGCATATTGCTTTGCTCGAAAAGCCGCTTCCATTGAAGAACATGGGCCAAACGAATCTTCTGCTGAATTTCCCATTTTATACCAAGCTCGTGATTTTTGATAATTTCTAGCGCCCGTTGTATTTTTTCCTCAGCAAGATCCAACTCGCCCAGACTACGCAAATGGACCCCGATTTGTCCCAAGATTCTGACACGTTCAATGTTTTCGGAAGTTGTTTTCAGATTTTGCTCTAACTCGTCAACATACTCTTTAAGACCTACCGGATCACAGGGGACATCCCGTAGGTTTTCATCAAATATTTTTTCAAGCCTTTTATCCACCAAACCCCGCCACACCTTTTTTGATATAGTCCAAGGCAAACAGAATTTTATCTTGGACCTTCTTGGCTTGGTCGGGTTTGAGCTTTTTAGTTTTTTCATCCATATAGAGTTCGCGATTGAGCTCTACTTGAATTGCATGTTGACCACGGGCGGGTTCGCCATACTGTTCTGTGACGCGACCACCCAGATAAGGCCAGTTGTAG
>JANNCH010000628.1:0-1552 GCA_031386315.1 Pseudobdellovibrionaceae bacterium | reverse complement strand
TTTAGACAATTTCAAAACGAAAATGCATTCTAGACCTCTTTCTTCTTTTTGTGGGAGCTGGGTGCGTTGTGTTTTTGCAGCAGTGATCGGCATAATTCGATAGTATGGCCATCCTTGGCGGGCCTTTCTACCTGCCATTGTGGCAGGCAGGGCATAAATACGAACAGCCAATGCTAAATTCAAGGCTGTTCATATTTAAAGAGTTCTGAGAGTACTCTCTCAGAACTGCCGTTTGAGTCACTGGCCAAACTAAAACACGTGAATTCCGGCGAAATCGGAGTAGCAAAGATTTAGTCGAAGCAGCGTATCCACGCCATGCCCACTAATTATAGAAAGATCTGCAATTAGTGGGGCAGCAAACAGCCGCTGATATTGAGATCAATTTCACTGAATTGATTAAGGCAACTATAGACCCAGTATGTCTGTTGGCCATATGAATAACCTCGGTAGGCATTCACGTTGCCAGTGGAATCAACTTCGCAGGGATTGTTCATCGTGCATTTGTGTCCGCCATCATTTCCGGTGTTATTCACACCGATCACAGTGCGACTGCCCGCTAATATAATCGGTGATCCCGAAGTTCCACCAATTGTGTTGCAACCGGGGCGAGAAAAACGTATCGAATCTTCCATAGTCCATTGGTCTTCTTTGAGCTGAGTCACAAAGCTTTCGATGTTACAAGAATAACCACGATTCCAATAGCCAGAAATCACCTCCACAGAGACTGAAAGAGCGGGGTGCTGTGATGATAAAATCAGTGGATTCACGTTATATTTGGTTTTAATTTCTGAATAGGTCTCTTTGAGTTTATAAATTGTCATATCTGTTCTTGTCATTGTTGAATAAACAATTTGCGTTGCCGTTAGGTGTCCTGCAACCATTCTGTTGTTAGCATCATACAAACGAAAAGTGCGGCTGCTGTTGCGGCCATAGACCACTTCGCCAGCCTTCGGCATGCCGTTTTCAAGACAATGTCCATTTGTCAAAATAAGTGCGCTGTCATTTTCAAGAGAGTTTTCTAGCTTGATCAAAGCACCCGAACAATTGTTCAAAGCTACGATGCCTTCAAAGTTATAGGCCGAGGTAAAGTTTTGTGGCAGCGGCTGAGATTTGCGAGCGCTAGAGTAAGTGACAGGCAAAGAGAGTGCGTGAACTTGGGCAGTGAATAAAAAGATAAGAATAAAAAATTTGAACATAGGATTCCTCCGGAGGTCGTCATCTGATTACAAATTAATTAATGTTGCAACAAAAACTTGAGTTATAGGTGACTTAAAAGGGCATGACATTCGCAGTAGTTCTGTGTTTTGCGTTTTTTTTATGCGATTTGTCGTGAGAGGCCTTCAAAAATAAAGAACCCACAGTTCGTTAAGAGTGTGGGTTCTTGAAGTCTACTTCGATTTTGCGAAAACTAGAATGTAGCGGCTACCGCGAAATAATACATCAGGCTTTCGTGTGAATAAATACGTGAATCCGCAGTGAATAAACCTGCGCTGCTGTCGTTTAGATTATTATCACTCATCAAAGCTGGATTGAATGTGTAAGGTCCCCAGTT
>JANNCH010000577.1:0-3290 GCA_031386315.1 Pseudobdellovibrionaceae bacterium | reverse complement strand
ATTGTTGATTTCTCGCCAGTAATAATATCTGTCACTAAGCGTCCTGAACCCATACCTGACTGCAGACCTAGCATTTGGTGACCGGCAGCGATGATTAAATTTTTATGTTTATGTGAGCGACTGATCACCGGTACACCATCTGGAGTGCAGGGACGAAGTCCGCGCCATACTTCGCTGGTTTCTGGTTCGTCTGGGACATTCATAAATTGTTGAGCACCACTGACAATGGCTTTGACACGCTTGCGTGTGATTGAGAAATCTTGATTCACAAGTTCGAGTGTTCCGGCCAAACGAACTGTTCCATCACGTGGAGTCACCGCTACTTTTTTCTCTACCAACATCATAGGCACTTTAGGGGTTGGTGTGAATGGTTTCACAATCAATGAATAGCCTTTGCCACCCAAGATTGGAATATTGATGTCCAGCATGCGACCCATACCAGTTGACCAAGAACCCGTCGCAAGAATGTATTGATCGGCTTTAAAATCACCCTTAGTTGTTTTGATATAATCAATCGAACCGTCCGAGTTATATACAAAATCAAAAGCTTCGGTATTTTCAAAAATCTGAGTTTGTTTTTCGATCGCTGCTTTCATCAAAGTTTGTACAACTTTTAATGGTTCAGCATGGGCTTCTTTCGGAAAATAAACAGCGCCCTTAAGTTCGCCCGTTAATGCAGGCTCGAATGCTTTAGCCTCATCAGCTGTCATCACCTTACCCGGAACCCCGTGCTCGGCTACCAAGTTCATTTCTTGTTGTGCATAATTCAGACCTGCCTGGGTGTTCGCAGCCATCAACAAACCTTTTTGTGTAAAACCAAAGGCACCTGGAAATTTTTTATCCAGCTCAGTGTATGCATCCAAACTGAATTTCGAAAGCTCGGTCAATACAGTTACTGATTGATGCATTTGTTTGTGATTCATCGCTAGCGTAAAGCGTGTTAACCACTGCAAAAGCAAAAAGCTGGGCTGTGGTTTAATATAAAGTGGGCTGCCTGGATCAAGTAACCAACCGATGGATTTAAAAAACATTCCCGGCATCGGCAAGGGCATCGAAAAACATGGAGTGATCCAACCCGCATTCCCGTATGAACAACCGTAACCGATGCGAGCCTTATCAATCACCGTCACTTTGTAGCCACGTTGCGATAGTTCGTACGCACTCGACATACCAATAATTCCGCCGCCAATAATTAAGATATCACTTTTGTGCTTTTCCATTTGATGTTCACTCTATTATTTTTCATTACACGTTAAATATTTGTCCTATTTAAAGGATCTTTTCGAGTATGGTCAATAGAATGCAAGATGACCCGAAAAACGACAAGTCCAAGTCTGAAAACCCCTCCCCAGCAACGCTCCGAAAAGGCGAGGATTACTACTTTGACGAGGGGGGCTTGATGGTTTTTACCGAGAAATACCACCTCAAAAGAGGGTATTGCTGCAAAAACGACTGTCGACATTGCCCCTATACAGTTAAAAAAGTCTGACTTTTTACACTTCAAGTCAAATATAAACGAATTGGCTGCATTTATAGGCAAAGGTTCTGAATCTGAAAATTTCTGATTTTCATTTTATTAAAGACGTGATTTACTCGCCTCAAATCGCCCGTTCTCGTAGCTCATTAGATGTTCTTTTGTCTTCAGCGAATGGCCCCAAAGCTTCACAAGGAGGCACCATGGGAAAAAAAATATACGTAGGTAACCTTTCATTTACAGTTGATTCTGATCAATTAGCGGATGTATTCGCTGAATTCGGAACAGTTGAATCTGCAAACATCATCACTGACCGTGAAACTGGTCGCAGCAAAGGTTTCGCCTTTGTTGAGATGTCTGCTGACAGCGAAGCTCAAGCAGCTATCGATAAATTGAACGGCCAAGAATTTGCTGGTCGCGCAATGAACATTTCTGAAGCTAAGCCACAAGCTCCACGCACTGGTGGCGGCGGACCTCGCGGCGGTGGCGGCGGCGGACGTGGTGGTGGTGGTTTCGGCGGTGGTGGTGGCGGCGGATCTCGTCGTAACTACTAAGCACCCAAAAAATTAGCACATTAGTTAGTACGTTAATAAAAAAGCCGACTGAAAAGTCGGCTTTTTTTATGCCCATTTTGTGTTAGCTTCAAAATATGAATTGGGAACCCATCATTAATAAAAATTTAGCCACGCAATTAGAGCAAATTTTAGAAAACGCTCATGCTGATTTTACTGCGAATCTTGAAGGCGGGTTTTTACAAAAAGACATCGAAGAGATAATCTCTCGTTCACATACGCAATTGTACAATGCGCTGACCACCCGCCCGGTTAATACCAGTCACGAACTAGCAAAGGTATGGAATCAAATCGTCACCGATTTTTATCAAAATAATTACTGGGGTCATCCGCTTCAAGCTAAAGCTGAAAAAACTGTTTCACCCTCTAACCCAGAGTCTCATCTTGCTAATTATTTGCGAGTATTTCTGGTTCCCACATTGTTGCTTAAGGGATGCTTACTCTATTTTGGATTGAACTATTCTAATAATCCTGGCGAAGGATATGGGTGGGGTTTGATTGTTGCGATAGTCTTAAGTTTGTTCAACTTTGGATTATTTATTTGGAAAACTCGTAATAACACAGATGAATAAAAAGACCACACTTACTGGGGTGGATTCGATTTCATATCACTAATAAAATTAAATGACCTTGCCGCAGCTATTCCTCGACTGCGTGCGAAGATAAAATAAAAATTACTTCACTGCCTTCAGTTCGGGGATTTTTTCAGCAGTCTTTTGTGCATCCGCAATAGGGTCTACATCTTTTTGAATCCAGCGAATTTTCAATTCGGGATCTAAGATATACGTCCATCTTTTCGACAGACTCAACATGGGCATTTTTGTTCCATATAGACCAACAACTTTTGCGTCAGCATCGGCTAGCAATGTAAAGTTCAACTTTTCTGTCTTGTGAAAATCACTCTGCGCTTTCACAGTGTCAGTGCTTATGCCGTAAACATCTGCACCTTGTGAACGAAGTGCACTTATTTTATCGCGAAAACCATCTGCTTGTACTGTGCAGCCGGAAGTTCCTGCCTTAGGATAAAAGTACAATACCGTCCATTGTCCTTTGCGCGAGTTCAAATCGAAATCTTTGCCTTCATGAGTTTTTAGAATAAAAACTGGAGCAGGATCACCTACTTTTAAATCTGCTGCAAAAACAGACTGGACCAGAAACGAAGACAGAATAAAAATCGTTAGTTTTACAAATGCATTTGCCATAATTCACCTCTTTATACATGCTATAGCTATGTTGAGTTTTTT
>JANNCH010000545.1:0-1733 GCA_031386315.1 Pseudobdellovibrionaceae bacterium | reverse complement strand
GTCATTTGCGCCCATGTTGTCGCAGCAGAAATACCGATACCTTGTTGTCCACGGGAGCACTGCCCACGACCGAATTTTGATGAAGCCAAATACTCTCCGTAAACTTTGGCCAAATCGTCAGGATCAATTCCAGGCCCATTGTCTTCAACAACAATGCGCACGAGATCGGTATTCTTTGTAGAACCCGTCCCTACCTTGGCCACTTCAATCATTAAATCAGGTAATATGCTTGCGGTTTCACAAGCATCTAAAGAGTTGTCGACGGCCTCTTTTAAAGTCGTTAATACGGCCTTTAAAGGGGATGAGAATCCCACTTGCTGGAGATTCTTAGCGAAATATTCAGCGGTACTGCTTTTGGTAATCTTACTCACGGCTGCTTTTTTCCTTAAATTTGGTGCTGTAGAAAGCTAACACTTCATAGGTTAACAAGAACGCGCCGGGTTAAAGCAAGACCTAAGATTGGTACGGCGCGTCTCTTATTGTCTACTTTTGCGGCAGCGAAAACGCTTACTCATTGCCTTCAGATTCATCATCTTCCCTCTGTAGGCGCGAAAGTTCAGACGACATTTCGTCCATCTTTTGTTCTACAGAAAGTTTATGACCTTTTTTTGAATTGCACCCTTTGCAGCAGGGTACGCAGTTCTTTTTGTCGGATTTACCACCGCGTGCGATGGGGATTAAATGTTCCATCGTGAGGTCAGCAGGTTTGAAACGTTGTTCACAATGATAGCAAAGGCCTTTGCCAAGTTGCTGCTTCCACCACTGGGACGAGCGCAGCTCTCGAGCTTTGGCTTTTTCGCGCTTCTGGTGTTCGGGGCTTGCAGCCTGAAAAAAGATTTGATTCATGGGCTCTGGTTTTAACGGGCATTTGATTTTTTGCCAATCTCTTTCAAAGCCTCTCAAGGCATAACTGTAAATCTGCCGCTGATGTCCCAAAGTTCTCTATATTCTCTAGCGAATCAAAGAAGTGACAAATTGGTGCTGCACACTCAAATCATCGACAAAAAAGTGTTTCAAATCGAAACAATGGCTTTAAAGATTGGAATGCTTCTCGCAATGACTGTCTTATCGCTATAAAGGAGCATTTATGAACGTGGTTTCTAAGACAATAATGACAGGTTTTTTGATGTTAATTCCGGCTTTTTCTATGGCCGAAACTTCAATTTCTTGCGCTGTAAACCAAGGCGTTCTTAAATCCGTGAGCATTGGTGTGAAGCTAAATGAAAATGATCATTCTGATTACGTTACTTTGACTGACAATAAAGTAGGCCAAGGGTCGTTCTCTTCTTCAAAAGTAACTTACCTTGAGGATGACTCTCGTAGAGGCTTATTGATTTCGCTTTCTAACAAAGTCACTGGCGTACAAATGGATGTTTTTAGCGAAGACCTTATTAAAACCATCCCTGGAATGTACACTGGTGAAGCAAGAATCACTGTCGGAGATGTGCAGTCTTCAAACGATCAAGTGACCTATTGCACGATTATTGTTACTAAAAATATGTTGTTAAACTAATTTAGAATTCTCTCTCAAAAACACCCTAAAGGCCTCTCATAGCAAATGACCTTGGGCTAGAACTTACATATAATTTACATATCGCTTTGACTCTTTGGCAGACTCGTTTTATCTTTATTTTATCAGCTACTTGTGGCTGATAAAATCAAAATACCCCTGGCAGATCCATTCTTAACTGGGTCTGCCAGATACTAAAATTTACTCTAAATCCAAATCTAAG
>JANNCH010000537.1:0-6565 GCA_031386315.1 Pseudobdellovibrionaceae bacterium | reverse complement strand
CGGTTGAACTTAACCGAGTAACTAAAGGTGGATCATTAAAAAGTTCTGGAAAGCTGCCATTCTTTATCTTACGTTCACTCATAGAAGAGCGAGACATACGTTTGATGAATGAATATGTAGAACGTTTAAATGTCGAGAGGGCCAATTTGCCAAAGACGTTTAATACTGTCTCGCTTGGTGAGCCACTCGTGAAGTACGGTCAAAAAATTATCGATGGTCGTAAGAAATTTGCACAAAACAAAATAGGCAAAATTGGAATTATACACCTTCAAGAAAAGCAGAGTGAAATTCTTGATACTGCAAAACAGATGGATCTTTTGAAATATGAGATACTTGGAATGAAAAAAGAAGCAATTCGTAAAAAAAGTACAGATAGCGCAGAAGCTTCACCTAATCAGAAGTACACTTGGAATTATTATGTGCAAAATGGCTATCGCTATTGGCCATTTCAGGGTGAGTATTGGCGCGATGAAATCGGAAATTATCAATATGTAGGAGTTAATTCCTGTGAATAAAATAGTATTTTTAATTTCTATATTGTCTCTAAGCATGGCCATGGCCCAAGAAGAAAAGCACGCCGAAAAAAGCAAGGCCCGCGTCGAAATGAGCTTCGAGGATGAGCTTGTGAAGGGCGATACCATGAAGCCAGATTCGAATTTTTTGACTCAAGGTAAAAGCTTTAACTATAAAAAGCTAATAAGACTACGCGAAAACTTTATCCCAGAGGCTCAAAAAGGGCGGGGAGAGTTCAGTGAAAAATAAATTTTGGCTGGTATTTTTTCTCAGCTTAATTTTTCAATTCGTATGCAATGCTCAAGCTCAAACGGTAGATCTTGAGTTTGCTACAGAAGAGCTTTCGCCCGATACGCTAACACCAGTGCTAGACTCACCCATTGCGGTGATGTCTCGGCGGTTATCATATAAAAAAACTATCGAAACAGCTTTGCTGGGTGGTTGGATGCTCGATGAGCCTTTTTACAGTAATCAGTTTTTGGGATTGAGCTTTCTTTATAGCTCAGACGAATTCACAGGCTATGGACTGGCTTACAGAAAGTGGTCTTCCGGTATTTCAAGTTACTCTGAGCAGTTCAAAGGAGCCAATAGTTTGAACCTTGCCTATGGGTATGGACCCGATATGTCTGCAACATTTCTTTATGAACGACGTTCATTTTACGGCAAGATCAGTTTCTCAAAGGGCTATGTCATGCCAGTGAGTATCGGGTCGCAGTTTGAACTTGGCGCGATCAAATATGGTAGCCGAATGTTGCCGATTGCATCCGTTAGTTTGTGTCATAAAATTTATTTTACAAATAGCAGCGGTATTCAGACCAATTTAAGATTGGCTTTTCACCAGGCTTTAGATCCCTTGTCGGTGGATTTGAAAGCGACGACTCGCCCCAGTGAAGGGGATTTTGCAACGACGACAGATACTAGTACGATGCTAGATCTTGCTTACGTCTATTTGTTCTAAAAATGCTATCAGCAAAAAAAACGCCAATTTGGTTTCCCGCTTGGCGTTTGTAAGTTCAAAACTAAGAACGACTAAAACTAGTCTTCGTCCTCTTCATCTTCTTCTTCGTCTTCATCATCCTCGTCCTCTTCGTCTTCATCATCAAGATCCTCGTCGGCCTCGATGCGAACTAGCCAACCTTCTTCAAAGTTGTCTTCTTGAATCAAACTTGGGTCATCAATAACTTGTTGATTTACTTCGACGACTGTTCCGGCAACGGGCGAGTAGATATCTAAAGGTCCGTCATCCGTTTCAATTGTGCCAATGACGACATCAGCGTCTACTTTTTCTTGCTCAGCAGGAAGGTCAACAGAAGAAATAGATTCAAAATCTTGAAGTCCTTCTTCGTTGATTCCGATGGTAATAATCCCATCTTCATCCTGAATCCACATATAGCCCATAAAATTTTTGATATCGTCTGACATAATCTACCCTCTAGCAGTCGTAATAAAGATGAAACTCATAAGGAACAGGTCTCTGTTGAACAGGACGAACTTCCTTGTCGATTTTATATTGGATCCATGTCTCGATAAGGTCTTCACCGAAAACATCGCCCTTCTTTAAGAAACTGCAATTATTTTTCAAATTATTCAAGCTTTCTTCCAAAGTTCCCGGAACAGCTGGAATTCCAGCGGCCTCTTGCGGAGACAATCCGTAAATATCTTTGTCCAGAGGCTCGCCCGGATGGATTTTATTAATAATTCCATCAAGCCCTGCCATCAAAACAGCGGCCTCAGCTAGATAAATATTCGCTGAAGGGTCTGGGGTTCTGAATTCGATACGTTTCGCTTTTGGATTAGGGCCTGAATTTGGAATACGCATTGCCGCAGAGCGGTTTTTAAAGCTGTATGCCAATTTAGTCGGAGCTTCGAATCCTGGAACCAAACGTTTGTATGAATTGGTTGTCGGATTGATAATACCGCAAAGTGCCGGAGCATGTTTTAAAACTCCGCCGATGTAATAAAGCGCCATTTCTGAGAGACCCGCATATTTATTACCGGCGAAAAGATTTTTGCCATCTTTCCATAAAGACATATGCATATGCATTCCAGAACCGTTATCGCCGAAAATTGGTTTTGGCATGAAGGTCGCGGTTTTGCCGTGACGAGCTGCTACGTTTTTAGTGATGTACTTGAACCACATCATTTTATCGCCCATAGCCAAAGCATTATCGAAACGGAAATTGATTTCACCTTGGCCGGCAGAAGCCACTTCATGGTGATGACGTTCTACACTGATGCCCACTTTTTCAAGTTCCATGCAGATTTCGTTACGAATGTCTTGTTGTGTATCGGTCGGAAGCGTCGGGAAATAACCTTCTTTAGGGCGTACTTTGTAACCTAAATTACGGCCACCTTCATCACGTCCGGTGTTCCAAGCTGCTTCGACGCTATCTACTGAATAAAAAGCACTATTATTATTTTGTTCGTAACGTACATCATCGAAAATGAAGAACTCTGCTTCTGGACCGAAGTAAGCAGTGTCGGCAATCCCAGTGGATTGCATATAAGCTAAAGCCTTTTTAACAATTTGACGTGGGTCGCGATTGTAAGCTTGAAGTGTTTCAGGCAAACAAACATCGCAAATCAACGACAATGTCGGGACGTCGATGAATGGATCCATCTGAACCGTCGCTGGATCTGGCTTGATGATCATATCAGACTCTTCGATGCCTCTCCATCCGCGGATAGAACTTCCATCAAAACCGAAGCCCTCTTCGAAGATTTCTTCGGTCAATTGATGAAGAGGAACAGTTAAATGCTGCCAAGTTCCAATCAAATCACAGAACTTTAGGTCTACAAATATTGCGCCTTTTTCGTTTGCAAACTTCAGTGCTTCTTTTGCGGTCATTAGTGGGCCTCCTTATATGGCTTCTTCATTTTTTTCACCAGTTCGAATGCGCAGCACGGACTCCACTTCGAGAACGAAAATTTTCCCGTCTCCAATTTTACCGGTATGAGCGGCTTTTTGAATGGCTGCAACAGCTGCGTCGCAAATTCCGTCAGGAACTACAATTTCAAGTTTAACTTTTGGTAGAAAATCGACAACGTATTCAGCACCTTTGTAGACTTCGGTGCGGCCCTTCTGGCGGCCAAATCCCCTGATTTCAGTGACAGACACCCCTTCAACTCCGACTTCGGATAAAGCATCGACAACATCGTCAAGCTTGAAAGGTTTAATGATTGCTTCAATTTTTTTCATTAATTTCCAGGGTTGGCAGGATGTTGCGAAAAATATAGCGAAAATTGTTCCAGAGAGCAAAATATGCAATCGAATAACGCGAGATGATATTGTGTTGCGGAGCTGTGTGTTTTTTGTTACACCCACCAAACATTTCGATACGTGAGTTTTGGTAGAGCCAAAGCTCCACGTTGCTTGTCATAAAAATTACCGGGGGGGGATTCAGTGACTACAGCGCGTTTTTTCGTTTATGGGTCGATGTCTGAGGGGATGGTCCATTTTTCGAAGATCCAAGATTTTATTCTGTCTTCGGTTCCAGCTACCATCAAGGCGACTGCGTATCGCTTGAAGGTGGGCTTTCCGGCTCTTTTGAAAGAAGAGAAGGATGCCATCTATGGTCATTTAGTAGAGCTTAAGGCGACCGATCTGCTTATTGCTATATTAGATGAGTTCTTTGGCATGAATCGTCATGATCCAGAGCAGAGTGTTTACTCTAGAGAGTCCGTGGCTGTGAACAGTCCCGAACACGAGGGGCCTGTGCATGCTTGGGTTTATTTTTTAAATCCAAAAAAATTGCCAGCCAATGCGCAGTTGATCGAGGGCGGCGATTGGAAATCTTCGCTCGAGCAACATCCTGCATTGACGACTAAGCTCACCGAACGACAGATTGGTTATGTTCAGCGCCTTGGTAAATCCACGGGCCGTGAAATTGTCCCAATTGATTTGCCACTTTATCGTGAGCTTATGAATCTAGAACTGATCGTTGATAAGGGTCGTCGCTTGGCACTTTCTAAATTAGGACACGAGGTCTATAAACACCTTGGTTGATTCAAAAAAAACTTTTCGCATTGTTCTTATTGAGCCTGAAATTCCACAAAACACAGGAAATATCGGGCGCAGTTGTGTCGCCACAAATTGTGAACTGCACCTTGTGGGCAAAATGGGTTTTGAAATCAACGACAAGAATCTAAAACGCGCCGGTCTAGACTATTGGCCCCATCTTACTTGGCAGCACCATGCTACATACGAAGATTGGTGGAGTCATGTGGAAGACCCTAAAAGGGTTTGGTATTTCACCACAAAAACAAAACGAACTTACTACGAACCAAAATATGAATTCGGCGACTGGCTAGTATTCGGAAAAGAAACAAAAGGCCTAGATCCCGAGTTGCTACAAAAATATCCAAATCAAACGGTGACGATTCCGCAGCTGGGTCCTGTACGCAGTCTGAATTTAGCTACGGCAGTTGCCATTGCGGCTTACGAAGGTGTTCGCCAACTTATTCGATAAAAAATTGATGGAACGGATTGAACCTGACTTATTTTCTGAAGAAAGGTTCAGTTGCTTCGGGTATGCCGCGTATATGTTCGGACGAATAACTATTAGCACTAATGTACGCAGCTATAAGCCCACGTCGCTCTCGAATTGAAGAATTTTTTTGGCTACTGTGAACCAGCCGTGAGTGCATACAAACAATATCTCCGGGTGACAAACGAATTGGATATCCGTCATCTTTTCTGAGGTAGGGTCCTTTAATGAAGACTCCTGCATAATTCAAATCATCTGATTTCTTAAATTCATGTTCTTCGAGTTTTTCAAGGTGCGATCCTGGAATAGCCCATAGACATCCATTTTCTTCGTCGACGAAATCGAATGCCATCCACACAGTTACGTAGCTCTTCGGAATCCTGTCATAGCCTGTGTCTTGGTGCCAAGGAAACGCTTTGCCATTCTTTTTAGGCTTAGCAGCTGTTGCGCTCCAAAATAAATCGACATTTTCGCCGACAAGTCTTAAACACAAATTTCGAAGTTCTTTTGAAAAGATAATTTCTTTAATACGAGAAGAAACAAGATGAGGACTTTTAATGCTCCACTCGCCCAATTTATGAAGGTGTGGAGTGCTTGTTTTTAAATTCTCAAAGTTTTTATGTATACGTTCGATTTCTTGACAGATGTCCTCGTTGATAGAGAAATCAAAGAAATTCTTGATAACGACAAAGCCATTTTTCGAAAATTCTTGTTCAAGATCGTTGTTCATAAAGACTGTGTAGCAATTTGTTTAAAGTGTGTCTACATCTGCCTAATTTTAAAGCACTGAGGCGGGTAGTAAACGTTCTTTATTTCGCGCAGAGAACCGAGAATCTGGTTCTTTCACTGGTCTTACAGAGTGCAGGATACCCTCACTCTGTAAGGCCAGTGAAAGTCCCCTGGCGTTGGGAGTTTCGGCCCGGCTAGAGGGCCTGCTAAATAACGTATAATGTCATCTGGACATTGGGCTCTCGTGACTTGATGGATGTATGTCTTTAGTGCATCCTAAATAACTATGATTACAAAAATATTAGCAAAACTTATTGGCACGAAGCATGACCGTGAAATGAAAAAGATTCAACCGCTGGTTGATAAGATCAACTCTTTCGAATCTCAGATGAAAGCTCTCACGGATGATCAACTCAAAGCAAAGACTCCTGAATTTAAAGAGCGTCTAAAAAAAGGCGAAACTACGACAGATATTTTGCCCGAAGCCTTTGCGGTTTGTCGTGAAGCTTCTTTGCGCTGTATGGGAATGCGCCATTACGATGTTCAATTAATTGGTGGTATTGTTCTTCACACTGGACAAATCGCCGAGATGAGAACGGGTGAAGGTAAAACCTTAGTGGCTACATTGCCAGTTTATTTGAACGCACTAACTGGTAAGGGTGTTCACGTTGTGACCGTGAATGATTATTTAGTACGTCGTGATGCCGAGTGGATGGGCCGTCTGTATGGATGGTTGGGTCTTACAACGGGTATCATTGTTCATGGTCTGAATGATCAACAACGCAAAGATATGTACAATTGTGACATCACTTATTGCACGAACAATGAATTAGGAT
>JANNCH010000459.1:0-3389 GCA_031386315.1 Pseudobdellovibrionaceae bacterium | reverse complement strand
TCCATTCGGAGAAGTTGGCATAGGCAGTTGAGGTGCAGCAAATGAGTGTTACGACAAAAAAATTCTTCATGATTTATTATTTGCTATGTTAGTTACATACGCAAGCTCCAACGCTAGTCATATTTTTAGTTCGCAAAATCTGTGAATAGTGAATGAGTAGCGGGGCAATATTCATATATATTTAATCTACAACAGCCTAATCTGAGACTGTTTTCTGTATTTGAGTTTGTTGTGCTGTGAGCAAAGCACAGTGAGGTTTTCCAAACTATGATCTCCATTAGCCCATTGGGGGACAATGTGCTCAGTTTCCCGTGCGAAGCGGCTGCCGCATATTTTTTGAGTGACTGAATCTTTGTATTGGCAACATTGCTTTGACTCAATCAAAGCTTTGCGCGTTTTCGGCGGGATATTTTTATTGCTGCTTTGAGTTGCCGAAGCGGCAGTGATTTTATGCTTACTAGTTTTAGTTTTGATAAATTGATCCATCAATACATTAATGATGTCGCTAGTATTCATATTAGAGTTTTCTTTAAGTAATATATGTGCAGCCAAATCTTTGCATTCTTGAAGCTTTGCATACTGCTCTTTTGTGAGCGTAATCTGCAAGTGAACAGACTCATCTTTTTGAACTTGTTTTGTTTCAAACGGCTTTAAGGTTAGGCCAAGCTCTTGAGATAGAATGCGTTGAGTTTCAAAGGTGTTTTTGTTTTCTATTTTACTGAGCAGCTCGTGTTTTGTAAGTGAAGACACTTTTGATGCACCTTCTTTCTCTTTTTGTTTGATTGCGCGATTAAGTTCGCCAATCTGTGAGAGATTCACAAGGCCGGATTGAATTTTATCAGCTAATGAGGGAACATCTTTTAATAAACGTGACGCTTCAATTCGTCTTTGTGCAGCAGATGATGAGTAACCTAAATCTTTGACCAGATATTCAAACAAGCTAGGCCGTGCTCTTTCAAGGTAGAGTTTACGTTTATCTACCTCTCTGATATGCAGGATAATGATATGTATAAGTTTACGCTCTTGTCTGACAAATTGTAGCAGCTGAGATTCTAATTCTTGATTGCTGAGTTTGTGAATTTGCATAAATACCTCTTGAGTGATTAATTCAAGAACGTTGTAACACAGGTTTTAAAAGTCAGTTTTTAGAATGGATGGGATGCTTTGAAATTAGCTTGATAGATGGCTTTACGTAGAGTTAATGGCGAGATCTTCATCAAAAGTTTAAAATCAAAGTAAGATGTAAATTTAATTCAGCCATAGGGCCCTAATAATGAAAAGAATGCGGTCAAATGCTTTTTCTTGAATATTTTTTATATTTTTTGATATGCGCTATGATAATAGTCAAAATTTTTTTGATGTAATTAATGAATAAAAAAGTAATCAATGCAAGTGTTCTGCCGCCCGGTTTGCAGGCTAATAAATTTAATATACACATTGCCGCTTCGGCAGTAACTTCCCACTGAGTGTTTCATCAAGTGCCAGTATTTGGCTAGTTGACCCTGTGTTCTATGGGTAATAGCATTCATCGCTTTCTTAGATCTGTTTCTGGGATTTACATGAGTAATGGGGCTTTATGGCTGCTTGCTACATAATTCGATATTTATCAGTCGCATTGCCAATAGAGCGCAAAATGAAGAATTAGTATTTTTACAAATGCATTGCCGTTTCGGCAGTCGATATACTTTTTGGCAAATGCAAGTGGTGATTGAAGGGATGCTTGAGAGAATAATATTTTACTGCAGAGAGCTTAGCTTTTGATGGACACATCCGCCTTACTAATTATCTAATTAGCTTATGGCAAAGACGGTTTTTGAAAAAGTCATATCTGGCGAATTTGAGGGTAGTTTCGTTTACAAGGACGAAATATGTGTATGCTTTATGGATTTAAATCCCCTAAATCCAGGACATGTCCTTGTTGTTCCAAGGCAAGCCGTTGAAAGACTTTCTTTGCTAAACGCCCAGACCGCAGTACATCTTTTTGAAGTTGCTCAAAAAATTTTAAAAGCAATAGAGCAGTCTGATGTGAAATCGAAGGTGCAAATATTTTTTTATCGTATGGTGAAGTAGCTGGGCAAGAAGTCCCCCATGTACATCTGCATATTTTGCCACGATTTACGGGTGATGGTATAAGGCTCTCTTTCGGAAAACCATTTCATCAAGAGAGCCGGGCAGAGCTTGATCGAATGGCTCACCTGATTTCTGCTAAGCTAACATAAGCTAAGCAGAAATCTGCAGCCAAGCGCCCTTTTCGCCCTTCCGTCTAAGGTCTGCACAAAAAAGCAGCAAGACGTTGATTTCCCAAATCAATTCCAAACCATCGCCCCACAATAGTCCCCTTCTCAAATGTAGTTCTTTCACGAAAATTCCTCTGAAAACCCTGGCACGGCCTTGCAATAAGAAGGTTGCAGTTCTTATGTTTTCCCAATGTCCGATCGAGGCTTTCCCCTCCCGCCTCGACGGGTGTTTCAGAGTCTGTGGCTAAGAATGGACTCTTAGCCACAGGTTCGTTTTTTTATGCACTGAGTGAATTGCGGGTATAAGTTGCTGCTATCTTGACTCCCAGAATCGGAAGATCGAGACTGGCAAACATGTCTATCGTTGCAGAAGTATCCGACGTTAAAAGAAAAATCACTCAACTCGAAGGTTTCGGTCAGGAACTTCGGGGGTATCTTTGACCTCGACAAAAAGAAAAAGCGCTTAGCAGAAATTGCTATGCAATCCGAAAACCCCGCCATCTGGGGTAAGCCCGATGAAATGCAAAAGCTCAATAAAGAAAAAAGTCTGCTTGAAAAAGCAGTGAGTGAGTTCGATGCATATGCTGCTCGTTTAGATGATACGAAAGTATTGCTAGAAATGGCAGTCGACGCGCAAGACGAAGACACTTTCAAAGAAGTAAAATCTGAACTTGTGGTCATTCAAAAGATGGGTTCGGACCTAGAGCTCAAGCGAGTCCTCAATGGTGAGCTCGATGCGAACAATACCTATCTATCCGTGAACTCAGGCGCCGGTGGTACCGAGTCCTGTGACTGGGCAGAAATGCTTTTACGTATGTATATGCGTTACTGCGATAGCCACGGTTTTCGCTATGAGCTGATGGACCGCACGGACGGTGAAGGTGCTGGGATTAAATCCTGCACGCTATTGATCGAAGGTCCCTATGCCTACGGTTATTTGAAAGCCGAATCGGGAGTGCATCGTTTGGTGCGTATTTCCCCTTTCGATTCGAATGCTCGTCGTCACACCTCTTTCGCTTCTGTTTTTGCATGGGCCGAAGTCGACGATGATATTGCAATTGAAGTTCGTCCCGAAGATTTAAAAGTAGAAACTTTCCGTTCAAGCGGGGCGGGGGGACAGCACGTCAACAAAACGGATTCAGCGGTACGTAT
>JANNCH010000241.1:0-2723 GCA_031386315.1 Pseudobdellovibrionaceae bacterium | reverse complement strand
AACATAAGCATGCGTACGTAACACATCTGATAGACTAGCGATTTCGCGGATACTTCCAACACCGTCCGAATAGGTACCAACAATTTTAATGCCTTCTACGGTAGGTGTCTGTGAAGTCATGGCAGGGATTTTTAGAGCATTGCAACTCTGGTAGGCCGTCGCGAACGCCCAACGCTGTCCGAAAACAGCTAGATTTTGCCCAGCTTGCATAGCTTCTAACTGATGTCTTTCAAAGCTGAGCTCGACCTCTTGAGGCTCGGTATGTGGGCAGTTCAAACCTAAATTTTGAATATCTGTTTTAACTTTCTCAAATAGTAGTTTCGTTTTATCAACCATATACGAGCGGAAGGTCGTCGTGCGATCCCCTACGTCAATGGCCGAAACCAATGACAACAATTGCTCGGATGTAGCGCCCTCGCCACTGACGGAGCTTTCTTCAAGTATCGCTTGAAACAAGGCATCCAAGTCTAAAGCTAGAGTGTTGATCTGATCTTGCGTAATTTGAGGATTGGTTGCCTGCAACTGCTTCAATTGAGCATGCACGGCAACACTAATATCATAGGCGACAGGGATTTGTTCTTGTTCGATTAGATACGTCTTAATACCATCCCAAACCGTCGTTTTGAAGTCACTGCATGAAAGGCTATCCACCGCTTCTATCGCGATATCATTCACTGCCGGATTGAAAGATTGCGAGCATGAAGCCAGCACGCTGACTGAGCACATAAATAAAAATATTTTTTTCATGCTTTATTGTCGGCTATTTTTAGTTTTTTCTCGACTGGATCAATGGAGAGGTTTTAGACTGATTGTCATATAAGGCGGTCGAATGACAGAAAAATTCATCAACATTCAGGTTCTTTACTCACTTTTAGAGCTCGAACCTTTTATTTTGATAGCATCGCTCATCGCGATCACCTGGATTTTTTATAAGAGCTTTCTACCGGAGGTCTCGGAAGAACGTCACCGCAACTTGCGCGGGCACTTTCGCACACTGATTCGTCACTTTGTTGTTTTAAGTGCTTTGTTTGCACTTTTTATTTTTTCGCAAAGCATGGAAGGGCGCATTCCGAATATCGAGCGTATTACTCCGTATTTTGGTATTCTTGCTTTCTTTTGGGGGAACTTCCTTTTTGTTAAAACCTGCAGACTTTTAATTCTGCAGTATCTTTTTTTAGGGTCTATGAAGCATGGCGTGCCGTTGCTTCTGGTGAATATGTTCACACTGATACTTTCAATTTTGCTTTTATTCTGGGGGATCACTCGAATTTTCGGCGTGGATTTGGCTCCGCTCGTTGCTACATCTGCGGCCTTTTCAATTATTCTGGGTCTAGCAATGCAAGATACTTTGGGCAATCTTTTTGCCGGTATTTCTTTGCAAATTGATCGCACTTACGAAATTGGCGACTGGCTTGAGGTGCAAAGTGGAATGCAAAAATGTGTGGGTCAGGTCAAAGAAATCACCTGGAGGGCCACCACACTCGTAGGGCTTTCAGATGAAATTGTCACTCTTCCCAATCGTTTCATGGCGCAGGCGCAGGTCTCTAACTTTTCACCACCCGATCAACCCATCATGCGGACTCATTTGTTTCGCTTGGAATACGGTGAAAACACAGACCTTGCGCGCGACGTTCTTGAAAAAATGGCAGCAGGTATCGGCGAAATTCGCGGTATCCCCGCACCTTATACTTACGTGTCTGAAACCACCGAAAGCTGGATTGGTGTGAAGCTTTTGTATTTTATCGATGGTTACGGCTCGCAGTGGCGCATTGGCGGCAAGGTACTCAACCGGGGCACAGAAGCTTTACGGGAAAAGGGCATAAAATTCGCTCGACAAGTCATGGAAGTCGAACTAAAAAATGTAGACTCAAAAGCCCCATAGACAACCACAGTACAGATAGCAATACAGAAAAGAGAATTTAGTGCCCCTGCCCGATTTTGAACATCCACTGGCCATTAAAATCCGCAAGCAAATCACGCAGGCGTTGAATGATTTTAATATGATCACCGAAGGTGACAAGCTCATGGTTTGCGTATCGGGCGGCAAAGACTCTAGCATCTTAGCTGCATTGCTGACCCAAATTCAAAAACGCGCGCCGATGAATTTTACTTTTGAAGCCGTCATCTTAGATCAAAAGCAACCGGGTTTTGATGCAGAAAAATTTAAACTTTGGATCAGCGATCTCGGTTTGAAGTTACATGTTTTAGAAAAAGACACCTATTCGATCGTGGTTGAAAAAATCCCCGAAGGTAAAACTTTTTGTTCCCTGTGTTCGCGCCTACGTCGCGCGATACTTTACGATTTTGCGTCTAAACATGAGTTTACCAAAATGGCCATGGGCCATCACCGTGATGATGTCGTCAACACGACTTTGCTTAATCTTTTCTATTCTGGAAAATTAGCCAGCATGCCGCCGAAACTAACTTCAGATGATGGACGCAATACCATCGTACGACCATTATGTTACGTAAATGAAAATGACCTTGAGCAGTTGGCAAAGGATTGGAACTTCCCCGTCATACCGTGCAATCTTTGCGGATCACAGGACGGCCTGAAAAGAAAACGCATGAAAAAATTGGTGCAAGATCTTGAAAAAGAAATCCCAAATATTTCATCCACCATTCAAGCAGCCCTAGGCAATGTAAACCCGAGCCACTTGATGGACACTAAACTCTGGGACTTTGACAACAACCGCCAAAAAGAACCTGCTACTTTTTGGTAG
>JANNCH010000372.1:0-4154 GCA_031386315.1 Pseudobdellovibrionaceae bacterium | reverse complement strand
AGGTTTTCCGAGCAGGCCAGTCTTTCAAAATTAGAGTATCTTTTCCATTCTTATGCAGGGAATCTCTATGCCAGAACTAAGGAGATGTGAGCTTGAAAACAATTTAAGAAATCCAAGATGTTGATAGAACTTCTCAGCAGTAAGGGACGCCGACAAAGAAAGTTTTTCAATATTATTTTTCTTGGCTTCCGCCTCAACAGCTTCGTACAACAGACGACCGGTTTTCTTTCCTACTGCAATTGAAGAAACATACACAGCCATAACCTCAGCCCCTCTAACTGCGCTGAAACCAACAATCCTATTGTCCATTTCAGCGACGAACATCTTCTCTCCAGACTCTATGGCACGGATATATCCTTCCGGTTTTAAATGATCTGACCAACCAGAAATTTGTTCTGGTGAATAATCTTTAGATGCAACATTTCGGATCGAATCTTGATGGGCTTCAAGAATTCCAACTGCATCAGAAATTTTTGCGAGTCGAACTGTGACATCCATAATTTAAAACCTGGTTTGTAGAGTTCAAAAATTCAATGTTTAAAATCTGCTGCACACATCTTTAATCTCTAGAAATAACACTCAACTCCAAATAAACCTAAGCATCCAACTGAATTTTATCGAGCAAATCTGGATCTTCAAGCACAGCTTCGCCACCTTTGGCGAGCGCCACCAATGGATTTTCAGCGATACGCACAGATAAGCGAACTTCGTTTGAAATTCTTAAATCCAAATCACGAATCAAGGCCCCACCGCCGGCTAAGACAATGCCATTATCGATGATGTCTGAAACCAATTCAGGTGGAGTATTCTCGAGAGCTTTGTGAATTGCGTTTATGATTTCTTGAATACAGCTATTCATTGCAAGACCCACATCTTCAGAACTCACTTCGATGTTTTTTGTCATGCCGGTGTCTAAAAAGCGGCCTGTGATTTTAGCTGTGCGAATATCTTTTTTCGCAACGGCTGTGCCGATTTCCATTTTTAAATATTCAGCTGTATTTTCAGTAATGATCATCTTTTTAACTTTTTTAAAATAATCCACGATGGCTTCATCGATTTTATGTCCACCGACACGAACGGCTTCGCAGTAAACAATATCCGCTAGTGCGATGACAGCAACTTCTGAAGTCCCGCCACCGATGTCGACAATCATATTCCCTTTAGCAGATTTTACCGGAATGCCCGCGCCAATGGCCGCTGCCATGGGTTCATCAATCAGATAAACATGTTTTGCGCCGGCCGCTTTGCAGGATTCGATAACGGCAGTTTTTTCAACTTCGGTCACGCCGTAAGGTAGTGACACGACAACACGAGGACGAGAAAAAACAGATTTTACTTCAGGGCGACTGAGAAAATGCTTGAGCATAACCTCAGTGGTTTCAAAGTCAGCAATCACGCCATCACGAATGGGTTTTTGTGCAAAGATATTTCCAGGGGTGTTTGCTAATTTATCTTTAGCATCAAAGCCTACTGCCACAACGCGCTTTTTACCGTTGCCAAGTTGTTGATAGGCAATCAAAGAAGGTTCGTTGAGTAATACGCCCTTACCACGTCCTGTGATAACTGTATTGGCTGTACCTAAATCGACATAGAGATCGGCCGCTGTATTTCCGCCATCCTGACGAAACCATGAAAACATATTTAGATCACCTTATCTGCGAGTGAAACCTTTTGAACTATCAAAAGGAATGGTTACAAAAACTGAAAGATACGAATAGGACTTGCTGAGTTCGAAGCCGATTTCACCACCAAAGCGGGCTTCAGGTAAATCGGCATGAGAATATTCAGAACCCACAACAAAGTTAGAGCCCGTGAAGGTCTCTTTTTTGTTATTGATGATTTGAAGAGGAATCGCCAAATACGGTGTGAGCAGGCCGATATCAGTCGGTGTTTTTTTGCTAATCAAAGGCGAGATCTGGGCTAATAAAATACTCTCGGACTCATCGCGAGCAATGCCGACTCCAGCGCGGATTCCTATGGCTGGCTGATTGTCAACATCTGGAAACGGAACATATTTGATACTAGCGAATGTACTAAAATCGACAGAGCCTGCGCCTAAAGAAATTCTACCGCTTGTAGAGTTGTTGAAGGGCGCATCGAAAAATGCATTGAGGTTCGCGCCGCCACCTTTATTTAAAAGAAATTGGGGTTCTAGACCCACTTGATAATCACTCAGTGGTAATATCTCAGCGCTTTCGCCAATGCTCAAATAAGCAGGTGCAGAAACGCAAAAGCCTGTGACTGTCACGAAAGTGGCCGCAAAAATAAGATGTTTGAATTTATTCATAAATACCTCGCACTTCAAATGGTATCGACACAAGTCTTGTTTGACAAGGGATGGATGCGCCACCTAACGTGGAAATATGTTACAACTTCCTATGTCTCTGGTTGTCATTACTTTGAATGAAGAAGCGAATATCGAGCGCTGTCTGAAGTCGGTTCCGTTTGCGGCTGAAATCATCGTCGTAGATAGCTTTTCGACCGATCGTACTGTCGAGATTGCACAAAAATGCGGCGCTCGTGTGATTCAAGAAAAGTGGCGTGGTTTTGGTGCGCAAAAAGCTTTTGCGGCACAGGCGGCCCGTCATGACTGGATTTTATCTTTGGATGCTGATGAAGCACTGAGTCCCGAGCTCGCTCAAGAACTTCAGCAAAAGTTTACGCAACTGGACCCGGTAGCGGGGTATCAGTTACCTAGGTTATCCTACCATTTAGGGCGATGGATTCGTCATGGCGGATGGTATCCGGATTATCAATTGCGTCTGTTTAACAAAAAAATTGCGCAATGGAATTCAGCAGCCTTACATGAAAAAGTCGAAGTTAAAAAGGTGCTGGACCTGCAGAGCAACCTCTTGCATTGGGTGTTTAAAGATATCAGTGACCAAGTAAAAACCAATGATCGCTATTCCTCTTTAGGTGCAGATGCACTTTATGAAAAGGGGAAACGATTTTCGCTCGTTAAGCTTGTCGCAAAACCCATATCTAAGTTTTTAGAAACCTATTTCTGGAAGCTCGGCTTCTTAGATGGCCTGCCAGGTCTTATCATTTCTGTGGGCGCTGCCTATTCGGTTTTTTTGCGTTGGAGTAAATTGTGGGAAGTCGAAAGAAAGCAAAGGGATTTGAATGCTAAAACTTAAAACATTAAGCACTACTTTAAGTATTTTGTTGGGTCTTTTTTGTTTGCCCGCTGGTGCTTTTCCCGCAGTGGTTTCGGTTCAAGGCGAGGCCTGGTTGACCTCTACGGATGGCAAGCGCGTCGTAGTGAAGCCCAAAATGTTACTTCGTGGTAAAGCTTTGCTAGAGACCTCTACAGATAGTAAAATTCGCATCAATTGGGACGATATTCGAGAGCTACAGATTTTGGAATCCTCTCAAGTGTTAATACCCACAATTGGTTGGGACTCGGGTGAGGCCACCTTGATTTTGCTGAAAGAAGGCTCTTTTCGTTGGTTAGCTCATGAAGGCAAAACATATAATGTGGCTCTCAGTTCAGATCTTTTCGAATTTATAGCTCCGCCCGGGGATTTTATTTTAAGCTATGATCCGACAAAGGCTTTCGTTAGTGCGAAAATGCTAAAAGGGGCCATGGAATTCACATACTTAAACGGTGAAGATATTGTGAAACTAAAAGAGGGGCACGAAGTCGGCTTTCAAGGAGTCATTGAAGAAGGCAGGGTTGTTTATGACGTCCTATTGAAGGGTCGCAAAGTCCCCCGCGGTAAGTTGACGGCTGTGATTGAGCTAAGTAAAGATTTCTTAAGAGCCAACGATGCAAGTGCCGAGAAAAAGAAGCGGGCCGTGGCCGAGAAGGCAAGGTTAGCTTTAGTGGTTAAAAAGACGGATGGACAGATATGTTCTGGCCCCGCTGCTGCCTTTAATCAGTGTTCTTGGGTTTGCGAGGGGAACCCTAAAAAAGAAAAGAAAATCTGCCATTTAGAAGACCCTCAGGTGAAATGTATTCGCCAGCGCTGCAATGCCAACGGGCAATGGGCTGAAAAAGCGGTGATCGAGGCCGAAAAAGCCCAATCTTTGTGCAAAGTACAGCCCCGAATCGCGACTTGCGATTACTGAATTTTCTTGATCTTTGGAATCCCTAAGCCTATAAAACTAAGTCTCTTTTATCGTGTGGTGGTCGTAGCTCAGTTGGTAGAGCA
>JANNCH010000332.1:0-3983 GCA_031386315.1 Pseudobdellovibrionaceae bacterium | reverse complement strand
AGCTCAAGGTCGTCTTTTTGCGACGACTGTATGTGATGATGAAAAATGTGGAGCCGTATGGAAGATCCAAGAAGAAGGCGATAAACTTGTCCCTGAACTCGTGAAAAACTTCCCGGGACTTAAGCCAGAGGGGGTCGCTTTTGATACTCAAGACAATTCATTGTTTGTCACGTTTGATCTTAAGCAAGAGCCGGCTAAATTTACCAGACTTTCTATTCAAACAGTGGTTCCAAAGAAAAATGAAAAATAGAAATTCTTTATTCCTTATGTTGTTTCTGTCTGGACCGCTGTTATGTGCGGCGGCAAGTTCAGACGATGTCTTGCGTTCTGCTTGGAAGGATGCGCGTCTAGCAGCTCACAATGAGGCTGTTCAGATTTCTGTGCAAAGCCAGAGCATCAATCCCATTGAAAAAGCCGAACTGAAATTCGACCGTGGTGAATTGAACAAGAACGATGTTAAGTACGGACTGCGTGTATATCCGAGGGGCTATACTGAGCACAAGACGACACGTCGCTATCAAGAGGCCATTGAAAAAAACGAAAAATCAGCTCAAGGCGAGGCTCTGTCTAAGCTTTTAGCCAGTCGTTACGATCTTTTATCTCGAATTGTTTTACTCAAAGAGAAAAAAAAGATCTCGGATGAACTTACAAATGTAAGTCGTAAGGCCAGCAAGGCGCTTTCTTATGCTGCTCAGAAAGATCGAGCCGAGCTCAAATCCTATTTAAAAACAAAAGCTGATCTCGAAAAAGTTGATGTCAAAATCGCTGATGTAGAACGAGATTACAAAAATTTGCAAACCGAATTGAAAGAGCTATCTTTTGGTAACGTTGAAAATTTCGAGACTTCAGATGTTAATGAAATGGACGACATTCGAAAACATTTAGAAACTTCTTTGAGCAAGCAAGATAGTCCAACACTTTCAACCAAAGTGGCCGAGTTCGACTTACAAAAGCTAAGAGCAGGTATGGACTATGAACGCGCCAAAGACGATAAGTGGTTTGATCATATTGAAGTTTCAATGAAAGACGATCAAAAAGAAAAAGTATATGGGGTTGAGGTTTCTTTCAATTTGCCCTTTGCCGGTGCTCCGGACTTGTCTCGTATCGACAAAGAGTCTCGAGAGCTGCGCGAGAAAGCAAAGGTGCTTGAAACTTTGCAAACTTCAGGTCGCGAGTATAAAAATGCTTTGGCTGAATTGACCACACTTTTAGATTTGCACAAGTCATTGAAAGCTAGTCAGGCTAAAATGAATATATCTCAGATGAAAAAGGCCAGTGCTGCAATTTCTTCGCAAGATCCCTTATTGTCATTAGAGTTACAAAAATCCTGGTATGAAAGTCGTGAACATATTTTGGATGTTGAGTTTAGAATTCGTAGTTTATATATTTTGTTCTTACACGAATCTTCTACTTTGGCTGATGCTCCTGATGTGAATTACTTTTCAAAATCATTAAAAAGGATTCTATAGTGGCTGCTGGGCCTGTTTCACCATTGGTATTAGAGCGTTATGAGTTGAAATATCTTATTCCGTTTTCTTTGGTAGAGCCCATTTCTCGTTATGTCGAAAAATACTGTGAGTTGGATTACTATTCGCAAATTTCTCACGATGGCTTTTACACCATCAACAGTCTTTATTTTGAATCACCTAGTTTTCATTTTATGCGTGCTAAAGAAAATCAAACAGCTCGTTACAGTTTGCGAGTGAGATCCTACGGGGATTTTCCGAAGCCCCCCTATTTTTTAGAAACTAAAGAAAAGATCGCGGATTTTAGTAAAAAAAGACGAGGGCGTGTTCCTTTAGATAACTGGAGTGATGTTTTTCTAAATCCAGACAACCTCGGAAGCTTCGATGCCGCAGCCGATCCGCACATTCAGCATTTTCTTTACTTAACTCGAACATACAATGCCCATCCTACAATTCTGACTCAGTATCGACGCAAGGCTTATTTGTCCACAGTCGATGACTATGCACGAGTGACCTTTGATCGCTCGATGCGTTACATGCCCGAGACCAACTATAATGTGATCCCCACCGAAGAATGTATGCTGAATTATGATGATCCAGAGGCTTTCAAAATCCCAGGGGCCAATGTTGTGCTAGAGCTTAAGTGTGAGCGTAAGATCCCTGTTTGGATCGTCGATTTGATCAAACGTTTTGATCTTGTCCGCGGTGGTTTTTCAAAATTTGAAAGCGCCATGACTGAATGCTATTCCATGCGCAAATACGAAGACTTTGCCTGGGGACGTATTCCGCATCAACCCCTTGGCAAAAATTCTTTCCGCTATTAGGGTAACGCCCTAATCTTTAATCAAATCATCAATAACTTTTTCATCCTCTGCACTTATCTGAAAAGGGAAGGGCGGCATCATTTTGTTTTTCACAAGAAAACGAACTGTTCCGAGGTGTTCGAATCGCAGAGGCTGTCTTAGGGCGTTTTCTGAATGACAAAATGTGCAGGACTCCAACGCTAGTTTCTTTTTAAGCAAGGGCAGCTGAGAACTAAAAGCTACCCCTTCTTGAAAGTGAACCGCTTCTTGGCTTTTGACTTGTCCGTAGGTCTTTATTCGTAGATTCCAAAGGGCCGCGGTAACTCGCTGTGACCAAGTTGTTGTTATCCATTCCGACTGATTATTCATGTGTATGGTACGGGGGCCATTGGCGTGGCAGGCATAGCAACGTGCTTTCAATGGCATAGCTAGGGTGGGTTCAAAAATTAGCTCCCCTGATTTTAGCTGGTAAAACTCGGCCGTTTTAGGTGACTTACTTTTGTCGACCACGATTGCCAATCGATCCCATTGTTTTTCATCTAGTTCGAGTCCATGGTGACTTTGTCTCATAAGCCAGATGTCTTTTTTAAGTCCTGGTACCCAGAGTATTTCATTAAAAACAGGGGCGCCTGTTTCGGTGATGGATTCAAGGGACTGAAATTTTAGGGGCATTGGATTCAAAATTAAAAATAAAAGTGGGCCCGCTATAAAAAGCAGGCCCACAAAAATAAACAAAATCATCTTTTTCATAAAACTAGTGAGACAATTCATCTAGTTCAAAGTGGATTAATTTTTCTATACTGACTGAGATATGCCCGCCGATAAGATCTCCGATGATTGGCTTTTGCTCTGAAGATTGATAGCCCAGAGTCAAAGGCAGCTTCGAATCATCAATGGGACTCACAATAGGGTCAGCGCAAACACGTGTTCTGCAGCTTAAAAACATCGTCGTTGTTGGTTTGCTGACCTTCACCACAGCATCAAAACTAGGCATCCCTTTGATAATATGTGTGGCAAAGTACTCACCCTTTTCGCCAAAGATCAGGTACTGTGGAGCTTTCTCTATCGCCTGTGGATCAAGTTTGGCGCTCAAGATAAGCTTTTCAACCGTCACAAGCACAGGTCCTAGATCTTTGCCGCCTTTTTCAAAGTGTCCTTCATAAAGAATAGCTTCGAATGTTTTGATCTCTCCGCTGATAACTTTTGTGAGGTCCATCTTTGCCGGGACTAGGGTAAACAACTCAAGGCCGCTTGATTTGTTGTAATAGTCCACGGGTTCAGGCAGGCGAGGATACTGGCTCAAGTGTACTTTCATGATCACTTGATAGTCATGGGGAGCATGAAACATCGGTAAGTGAGAGGCATAGGTCGCCTGTTTACCAAAGAGTATCATAACGTGTGTTGAGGGCATATCTGCACGTGCCAGAGAGGCCTGTAGTGCGATTGTTATGAAGACTGCATTGATCCATTTCATATAAGGTCCTTTTCTGGCCACAGGGGCCGATTTGTGTTGGGACCATAAGTAGAGCTTTTTCACTTAAAAGGAAAATTAATTGATTTTAAATACCTATTAGAATAATTAATAAGCATGAAGATATCCTCTTTGCAGCTAGAAGCTTTTTATAAAACAGCCCAACTTCGCAGCTTTTCACGCGCAGCTGAATTGCGCAACTCCATTGTGCCAATATCCAGCATGACCACGCTGGAATCCAGC
>JANNCH010000322.1:0-6026 GCA_031386315.1 Pseudobdellovibrionaceae bacterium | reverse complement strand
AATCTCGATTAAATAAGGGATATTTGTATGCACACCAAAAACAATAGAATCTTTCAGTACGCGAATCATTTTTTGAATGGCACGCGGTCGTGATTCGTCCCAGACAATCACCTTTGCAATCATAGGATCATAGTAAGATGTGATTTCATCCCCATCTTCAAAACCGTACTCGTAACGTCGCCCTGGCCCTTCAGGCCAATGCACTTTTCCGAGCAGGCCCGTGCTAGGGACACCGCCCATATAGGGATTTTCTGCATAAATGCGGCACTCGATCGAGTGCCCACGCGGAATACGCACTTGCTTGGGATCAAATAAAAATTCACCCTGTGCAGTTAGAATTTGCATCTTCACTAAATCAACGCCCAGAACTTCTTCTGTCACGGGATGCTCGACTTGCAGACGCGTGTTTACTTCTAGTAAATAAAATTCACCATCTTGAAGCAAGAATTCCACGGTTCCAGCACCACGATAGTTACCCAAAGTCCCAATCGCGATGGCCGCTTCACCCATTTTACGACGAAGTTCTTCTGTCAATGAAGGCGAGGTGGCCTCTTCAATAATTTTTTGATGACGACGCTGCACCGAACATTCACGGTCAAAAAGATGCATCACATGCCCGCTGGCATCACCGAATATTTGAAACTCAATGTGCTTTGCATGATCTAGATATTTTTCTAAAAAAACTTTGGGCGATCCAAAGGCCGACTTGCCTTCACGCTGTGCAGATTCGATCAACTCACGCGCTTCATCCAGCTTCGTTATTAATTTCATACCTCGTCCACCGCCACCGGCAGCAGCCTTTACAATCACCGGAAGACCGATACGTTGAACCTCTTGAATCAAATTATCAACATCTTGATTTTCACCTTGATAGCCTGGAACCAGTGGCAAGCCCGCACGTTTTGCGAGTTCTTTGCAATGCACCTTATCACCGAGCGAACGAATAGATTCTGCTGAAGGACCAATAAAAACTAAATCAGCTTTTTTACAAGCCTCTGCAAAATCAGCATTTTCAGATAAAAAACCAAAACCTGGATGGATAGCCTGAGCACCACCCGCTTTGGCTCCGTTGATGTTGGCTTCAATGTTTAAATAACTGTCCGCAGTGGCTGCACCACCGATACAAACAGTTTTTGTAGCCATACGATAGGCACGGGATTGAATATCCACCTCTGAATGTAACAAGACAGTTTCAATTCCCAGCTCTTCACAGGCTTTGATTATACGCACAGCCACTTCGCCGCGATTTGCGATAGCAATACATTTGAATTTAGACATTTTTTCTCCAGTTCGGGTCACGTTTTTCAAGAAAGGCTTTCAGACCTTCTTGTCCTTCGTCGCTGACACGTCTTTCGGCAATGACTTTGGTGGTACGTTCTTTTTGCTGTGACCAAGAAAGGTCCTGTAACTCATTGAGTAACTTTTTAGTTTCGCGCACGGCCTCTGGACCACACTCATGATATTTATGAAGTTGGGCCTGTAAGGCCGTGTGACCCGCACCAGCAGGGGTTAACAAGTGAATCAAACCTGTCGCATAGGCCTCTTGTGCGCCGAATGCGGCCCCCGAAAGCATGAGGTGTCGAACATGCCCCGGAGTCGTTTTACGTAAAACAAAACTGCTGATCACAGCAGGAGCAATTCCTAATTTCACTTCACTGAAGCAAAATTGCGTACCCTCTTCGGCGATAACATAATCACAGCATGCTAGCAAACCAAGGGCACCACCAAAGGCTGCGCCGTGAACAAGTCCAACAACAGGTAATGTGCATTGAGCAATGGCTTCGAACATAGCAAAGAGTTTTAGCGAGTCCCCGCGATTTTGATCGAAATCAAAATTCACCATGCTTTTCATCCAAACCAAATCAGCGCCCGCACAAAACGATTTGCCTTCGCCTAGCAGAGCAATTGCTCGCAGGTCTTTGCGTTTTTCCAGCTCGTGAAAAGTTTGAGTGATTTCAGCAATCATTCCGGGATTGAAAGCATTGCGCACTTCGGGACGATGCAATTTCACATAGGCGACATGATCGATCTCGGCCACACTGATAAATTTCAGGTTAAACTGCAGGTTCAATTGCATAATTACATCCTAAGGACGCCCTGAACTTGGGGTCCCCAATCTTTGTTTAAACTTGCAGAAATCCCTAGCGCTAAAACACGACGTGTATCCAAGGGATCAATGATGCCATCATCCCAAATACGCGCCGATGAATAGTAAGCAGAGCTTTCGGCCTCGTATTTTTCTAAAGTCGGACGTTTGAATTCTATTTGCTCGGTCGCTGACATACCAATATTTTTTGCAGCCATTTGATCTAGCTTGACCGTCAGCAAAACATTGGCAGCTTGCTCGCCACCCATCACGCTAATACGTGCATTCGGCCACATCCAAAGTTGACGTGGTTGGAAGGCGCGACCGCACATTCCGTAATTACCGGCGCCATACGATCCACCAATGACCACAGTGAATTTTGGAACGCGCGCATTCGATACGGCCATCACCATTTTAGCACCGTGTTTTGCGATGCCTTCATTTTCATATTTTTGACCTACCATAAAACCTGTGATGTTTTGCAAAAAGATCAATGGGATCTGGCGTTGCTCGCAAAGCTCAATAAAGTGAGCTGCTTTCAGAGCACTTTCACTGAATAACACCCCGTTGTTCGCGATGATCCCAACGGGCATCCCCCAAATATGGGCAAAACCTGTGACCAAAGTTTTGCCATACAAAGGTTTGAATTCATGCATACGACTGCCATCCACGATGCGCGCGATAATTTCACGCACATCGAATGGAATGCGAGCATCTTTTGAGATAATTCCAAAAATTTCATCCGCATTGTAAATGGGCTCTTCAGCCGGAAGAGTTTTCATCTGCACCACTCGGCGCCTGTTAAGGTGTGCCACGATCGATCTTGTTATTTCAATGGCATGCTCGTCGTCTTCGGCAAAATGATCAGTCACGCCACTGACTTCACAGTGAACTTTGGCACCACCAAGATCTTGCGCATCGACCACCTCACCAGTTGCCGCCTTAACAAGCGGAGGCCCGCCTAGAAAGATAGTCCCGGTGTCTTTCACGATGACATTTTCATCACTCATCGCCGGAACATAAGCACCGCCGGCTGTACATGAACCCATGACCACTGAAATTTGCGGAATAGCGGCTGCTGACATACGTGCTTGATTATAAAAAATACGACCGAAATGATCTCGGTCAGGGAAGACCTCAGCTTGCAACGGTAAAAAGGCACCACCACTGTCGACAAGATAAATACACGGCAAAGCATTTTCGAAAGCAATTTCTTGCGCACGCAAATGTTTTTTTACAGTCATCGGGAAGTAAGTTCCACCTTTGACCGTGGCATCGTTGGCAACGATGATGCATTCTGTATTGTGAATCACACCAATACCTGTGACGACACCGGCACCGGGCGCCTGTCCTTCGTACATATCCCATGCGGCCATTGTAGAGAACTCTAAAAAAGCACTGCCGCTATCAATCAAAGCTTCGATACGTTCACGGGCCGTCAGTTTGCCGCGGGCTTTGTGTTTTTTTGTGATCTCTTCACCACCACCAAGTTTTACTTGATTCACACGTGTGCGCCATTCGTTCACTAGCGCAAGTGTTGCCTCGCGATTGGCTTTAAAGTCAGCAGAACTTGTATCTACATGTGTATCTAAGATTTCCAATGTGCCCCCTCAAGAAGTTACTACGTCTGCGTTCCCGCATGTCTGCCAATGCTTGGAGTATGACTGAACTCCATATCAAATTGCACTTCGGCAACGGCCTGATCATTAATGTCATAAATATGCGCCTGCATTTCAGCACGGCCTTTGCGAGTTTTGCGAATCTCTGTCAGAACAGATTCACGCAAGGACTCTGGCAATTCAAGGCGAATACGAATTTCATCCGTCAGATGTTTAAAAGTTTCTAACTGAACTCGGCGCGTGTAAATCTTGAAATCACCCATGGGTGCGTGGCGTTCCCACAGCAGCTGAGCAGCTTCTGTGGCACTGGCTAGCAAAGCCGCTTCGTGAATTTCGCCGCTTTTGTTGAGATTGCGATTTTTGACTGGCAAAACCAGCTCAACTTGCGTGTCTGATAAGCGCGCAATACGAATTCCCATACCCGCCGAGAACGGACGCATAAGGTTCATAGCGTAGCCCAGCGCGGCATGCGATGCTTTCGGAGAGACGTCTTCAAGTAAGGCGCCGATATCGGCTGTGCTCAGACGAATGCCCCGACCCTCGAGTTGGGTTTTAATCCGCTCTTCCAATTGGGTTTTCAAGCGCGTTCTTACATTCGACATAAAAGTTGTCAGCCATTGTTGATTCATGCGATAAATTAATATCACATAGAGAGGGCTCTTGAAATGAAGAAAATCATCAGTTTGATTGTATTTGCTGTCGCACTTATTTGGACATGGAACATCATTCACAACTCTCAGGCAATCGGCTTTGAAACGCACTCTGGCATTCAACAAAAGTTGGCAGATCTCATCAAACAAACCATCGCGACCAAAAAGCCTGAGGCAAAAAATCTGCAAGTCACTCGTCTTTGGACTGAGCCCATGAACGACAATAAAGTTCGTGCTGTTTTTGCTTATAAATTCACTGAACCCGCAGAAGGTGGCGAATCCACCGAGCAGTCCATCGAAGGGGAAGCGATTCTTCACCGTGAAGTTTCAGACGATAACAAGGTTGATAAATGGACATTGCAATCTGTGAAAACCACAAACGATGTTTTGATTTTCTCTGAAGGCTCTACCGTGGGTCCACAAACTGAAACTCCAAGTGAAAATGTGGAAGCCACTGCACCCCCTGCTGAAATTAAAGAGTAAACCATGCCAATTCCTGACAAGTTTATCCAAATTGACGAAGAGGGCTATCCTCTTAGTCAGGAAGTTCGCATTCAAGATCACTATGCCGGCCAAGAAATTCTCAGCCAGCTCAAACTGCACCAAAGCGGTAGCTTGATTTCAACCTATGGCGATACACCCGTTCTCGTTGAAGCCTTTGACGAACCCTATGTGACCCAGCAAATTCTAAAGCGCAAAGGGTCTTGGCTATTAGTTCTTCCCTACGACCTCGAATTAAAATTCGAATTAAGTTCTCTAAGTGTGGATGAGTGGGATCGCTTTCACGGCTATGCTGAAAATGGAATTCCATTTGTCATGTCACGCAAAGCCCAAGTCATGTTCTTTGATTCACTTGATGAATTCGATGATGATTCGGTCACAAGCGATGGGCAGCAATACGATGTGCCCACTTACTGGAACGAAAAGCCTGAATTAGAAAAAGAAAAATACTGGTCGAATATTTATCAAACAACTGAAAATCCAGGCTGGAATTTAAACGCACCCGCCCCTGCACTCAACGAAATGATCCAAAGGGTGAAGCTTACCAAAAGTCGTATTTTAGTTCTTGGCTGCGGCGAAGGCCACGACGCCGCGCGCTTTGCCCAAGATGGCCACGTCGTCACCGCTGTGGATATCTCACCGATTGCACTAGAAAAAGCAAAAGCCCTCTATGGTCATTATTCTAATATTCAGTTCATAGAAGCCGATATTTTTAAACTTCCTGCACATTTCGACAAAACCTTCGATGTGGTTTTTGAACACACTTGCTTCTGCGCAATCAATCCAACAAAACGCAATGATCTGATCAAAGTTTGGAATCGTGTCTTAACAGATCAAGGTCAATTGATGGGTGTCTTTTTTACCTTCGAAAAACGCCAAGAACCACCATTCGGCGGTTCTGAATGGGAACTGCGCCAGCGCTTGAAAAAAAATTATCAGCCTATTTTTTGGGGACGCTGGCAGAAATCTATACCTGCACGTCAAGGCAAAGAGCTTTTTGTTTTTATGAGGAAACTGACCCATGCACTTTGAATTCACACAGGCTGACCATGATCATCTTGCCGAACTTTCTACTTTGATAAATTCTGCTTATCGTGGCGATAGCTCTCGCAAGGGTTGGACGACCGAAGCCGGCTTACTAGATGGACAAAGAACAGATCCTTTTACACT
>JANNCH010000318.1:0-2166 GCA_031386315.1 Pseudobdellovibrionaceae bacterium | reverse complement strand
GTTAATTGGACGCCACCCCCCAACGTCAGGGTTTTTGTAATCCGAAAAAAAGGGCCGACCGAAGTCGACCCTGAATAAGTTTTAGGAGAGGATGCCTATAAAGCCCCTCCTTGATGCCAAATGTCCAATTTTTGTGCAAGTGCGAACAATGCAACGGTTGTTGCAAATAATGCCTGCCTGCGTTCGAGAATCTAAACCCTGAATTATATTACCTGGAATGCAGTCAACGGGAATTGTCAGCGAAGTCGGCCCAGTTGAGCTTCACGGTACGTTTGGCCTTAGGCAGGGCCTTGCGATCGACCATTCGGCTGTGCACCTTGAAGCTGGCATCGATCTTCACGATCAGCACCTTGCTGAAATTGCGCTGTAGATTGAGGGTGATCGTGTCATTCTTTTTGAACGGCGTAATGGTTTTTACTTCGACAAAGTCATTGCCGATCTTGCCATCCGATCCCTGGGCATAGTTACGGTGAAGTCTGATCCCGTGTGTGATTGCCCCATAAAGTTCACCGAGATCACCATATACCTGAAGATGGCTGCCGGTAAGGGCGTGATAATCCTGCGCAACGCCGAGCAGGTCCTGGAAAATTGGCACCAGATCGACATCAAGATTAGGATAACGGTGTTGGTATTCCAACCGGTCGAGGTGAGAGTTTATTTCGGTCCACGTAATCCATTCACCATCTTCATAAACGGCGTTATCGTCGTTCCACATGTCCATCGGGGCCTTCCTAACCTAGCATCAGTGCTCATCTTTCCGTCCGCATTACGAAGATTAGGTAAATGTTCAGCAATGCGGAGGCGATTATAGCTGCCATTTGATTAATAAGGCGGACGCCAGACGCAGTGGTGGAGCGGTAGCAGGAAAGCTTCTTTTGCTTTCAGTATTTCAGAATTTTGGCTCTGCAGTACCTACCTGTCTTGCCGGTCACCAATTTTGCGAGCCATCGGGATATCGTCTTCAATGCTGCCGTCGGGAAGATGGACCCGTCCGACAAGGCGACCTTCCTCGGTGAAACCTAGACGCTCGTAAAGACGCAGCGCACCTGTATTTCCTGAACGCGCGGTGAGTTCGATACGCGTGACAGCCGGTGACATGACGCTGACTGCTTCAAAAAAAGCAGCAAATAATGCTGACCCGACGCCTTTGCCTTGTGCTTTGGGATGAACTGCTACGGTGAGGTCACCGAGCACGTGATCGAACTGACGAGCCCCCAGTCGCGCGGCGTGAATTTCCCCGATAAGCTCATCATCAATACATGCGCCGAGCAACAAACCATGTTTTAACGCGCGTTCGACGAACGACTGAACATATTCTATGGAAACTTCGTCGTAAGCACGAGCAAGGCCAGAGCCCGGGACTATTGCAGCAGCCCGATACAGATCTAGGATCTTAAGCACGTCATTCGAGGCTAGGGCTTTGATGCTGACATTGGTCAAAATGCTTCTCCACTTTCTGACGCTCAAGCACAGCAAGTATCGTCAAATTTCCTTGCCGGTAGTAGCTTACGATGACAAAATCATTGCTGACAAAAAAAGACCTGCGCTTAGGCGGGTCTAATAGGAAAGAACTTTGAATGTTACGCCAAAGCTCGGGGTCGCGTGGCCCACATGCACGATATTTTTAAATAACCATTGCACGAAATCGTCATAGAATATGCATTCCGTTTGACTAATCCGGCCACGCTGCAGGTTCCGTCTCAGGTGATTGGATATTTTTGTTACCGCGTAGACTCAGACCCGCTCGAAATTCCTAAGGCGTGTATGTCATTGCACATCGCTGGTTTACGGGTAGTCCAGCGTGCTCTTCAGCATCCAGGATTTTCTGAAGCGACATTGGGAGGTTAGTGTCAATGCGCCTGAAACCACATGAATGATAAAATACCTCATTCCACGCTAGATCGCAGAAGGTCGTAAGGGTGACGGGTGAGAGGATGTGCTCAGCTGCCCACTCTAGTGCAGCACCTATCAATTTTCGTCCGATGCCTCGATGCTGCCAATCAGCGAGCACGGCCATTTGCCAAATATGTAGAGAGTTGCCTACCCGCTCGGCTGTCAGGAAGCCAACCAAAGCCTCAGTCTCGAGCTGCGCTACCCATGCAGAACCCTGCCCGATGAGTTCAATGTGACGTTCAACCGACTGAACATCGTCCTCCGCAATCCAGG
>JANNCH010000311.1:0-1848 GCA_031386315.1 Pseudobdellovibrionaceae bacterium | reverse complement strand
CGGTTTTGTATTGACGGATTCATACACAAGGGCATTGGCTAAATGGGGTTTTTTCCCCATGAGGTAGCGGCCGGTGTTTATCAAAATCCAGGCTTCCATTTTAAGCCACTTTTTCAAACTAAAGAGCGAGTCGCGATAGGTGAGATCGAAATGGGTTTTACGCACGACGCTTTCCAAGGAATCGTCATAGCCCAGTGTAATTTGGGCCAAACCAGTGAGGCCGGGTTTGGCGCGCCGCGTGCGTTCACGATACAGCGGAATTTTCTCAAAATATTTTACGGTAAAATGCGGCCGTTCAGGGCGCGGACCGATAAAGCTCATTTCCCCTTTTAAGACATTCCAGAATTGCGGCAGTTCATCCAAATGAGTGGAACGCAAAAAGCGTCCGAATCCAGTAACTCGGGGGTCACCCTGTTTATTGCAAAGCTGCGGCCCGTGTACTTCCGAATCCATGCGCATGGTACGGAATTTGAAAATAGTGAAAACCGCACCACCTACATCCAGCTTGCGTCGAGGATCGGTTTGGCGTGACTCACCGCTGCACGCACGTTTGCGTTTATCAAGGCCTACTCGGGATTGTAAGTACAACACAGGACCCGGTGATTGAAGCTTGATGCCAATGGCCAAAACGGGATAGGCCAAAACAAATGCAGTTGTCCCCGTTAACCCAACGGCAATGTCCAGGGTTCTTTTCAATGTGGTGATCAAGACACCAGGTTTTCCGATTTCCATCCAACTGGGCTTGTCGATATCATTCCAATCCTGCATGTTCGCCTGCCTTTTCCCATGCTTGACCGTCAGGACTATTTTCCGACGGCTACAATCGTTTGGTTTGGGCTTTAGACGGAAAAAAGTGCGGGGGTGGTAACCGGAAAACAGATAAAATTTGAATTCGATGACCCATTCTGGTTTCTGCGCGGGCACTACCTTAAGTCGAAAAATAACTAACATTGCCTTTTACACTAATCATACTTGGAGATTAAATGAAATACGTTTTTTTAGTTCTTTTGATTTTGACAAGCAATGTCTTTTCTCAATCCGAAAAAAAATTAAATGAAATTGGTTGGGAAAATGGATTAATCTATGTCTACAAGGGTTTTAATGCTCTAAATGTTGGCATTAAAATTCAGCCAAATTGGAATTTCGAAGAAAGCAGTGCGGAAAGCAATTCGTCGCTCCCATACTATTATCCGACTCCGACAAATGGCGCATCATCTCAAGAAACAAAATTCATGTCGATTGGCGTTCAGCTATCAAAGGAGTACCAATATGGGAAGTATTTTTACCTGGAACCTTATTCCATAGCCGGGTATTTGCATTTCGCCGATGAAATGACTGGACCCATTCAGAATAATAATATTGGGAGCTACGCTTCTAGCCAAAAAAATCAGGGCAATGGGTTTTTCGTGGAACTTGGTGCAAAGCCAGGAGTTATTTTATGGAATACCGTTAAACTATTCACAAACTTCGGGATAGACCTCAATTTCAGGCATAACGAAACGGAAACCGTTGATGTGTATGCCACTCGTAAAACCATTTCGGATACTTGGGCGATTTATCATTTTGGTGACCAAATTGATTATAAAACCCGTTTAAATTTCTCTGTAATATTCTAAAAGCGCCGTTTAGCCACCACATCAAACTTTTGTTGTTTATGTATTCCTGTCGAGGCTATTGGCACGTACGATAGTTTCATCGCACCTATTCACTCAAAAATCAAGGCCAAAAATCAAGGCCAAAAAAGAATGCAGATCAGCAAAAGGGCCATAGGGGACAGATCGATTTGGCCTTAACGAATGCAGCCTCACGGATCAATAAATTCCCCGGCAATTTGAGGCGAGGATTGGG
>JANNCH010000298.1:0-4455 GCA_031386315.1 Pseudobdellovibrionaceae bacterium | reverse complement strand
TCAGCTTTTTTGTGGTCTTGCAAAGCGATAGCTTCGAAGTATTCAGCCGCTGGCATTGCCATCGGGTGAAAATCAAGTGGCAAATGCTTGTAAATAACACGAACGTCATTTGGGTAAGCTTTCACAACTTCTTCAACAGTTTGGTAACCTTTAGAGCAATACGGGCACTGGAAATCAGAGTATTCAATGATCGTAACTTTAGCGTCTTTTTTACCAAAGACAACGCGTTCATTTTGTACTACGGGTTTCAATGGATTTTTGAATTCGTCATCACGTTTTTGGCCTTCATCAGCCATCATTTTTTCTTGTGATTTTTTCTGAGCTTCTTGAGCTGCCTTGTTTACAACTTCAATGAATTTTTCTGGATCTTTTTCGATCGCTACGAAAACGATGCTTGGATCTTTCTCAACAGCTTCTTTGATTTGTTTCGCAGATGGTGCGCAGTTTGTGATAGCCAAAGCCAAAATGGAAAGGCCCAATAGTTTAATTGTTTTCAAGATATTCCTCCGGTGATGTTCTTGACGTTTTTTTAAGCCCTCATAGTTTGACATGATTTCATTGATGGATGGAAGCAAAACGCATATATTCGCTCCAGCAAGACAATATGCGTTATTGGTCTAGCTGGTCTTGCACACGCGATGCGCGCAGATAAACTTAATCTATGAAAACAATCAAATATGTCGTTGCTGTTTTATGTATGAGTTTCTCACTTCAAAGTTCTGCGGGTTTGCTGTTCAACTATTCGCAATTGGCTCTCAAAGACTTAGATCAAATGAACAGTCTCGTGATGGCAAAGGTCAAAGAATCACGCAAATCAGACAGCGGTAAAAATGTTCCACTTAAAGAGGCCCTGCAGGCAGTTTACACTCGTCCAAACGAAGACGGCATGATTGAAAAAATCGTCGGACCTTTGCGCACAGAATTAGATGAATTAGGTGCATGGGAAAAGTCTTTGAATGATTTAACTGTCGAAGCCCTCGATGCACTGAAAAACACCCGTGCATTCAAACCCGTCGTTCAAGTCAGTTACCAGCTTTTTTTAGAAAATCTTTTGATTGATATGAAACCCTTTGTTCACAAAGAGGGGTTCGAACGAGGTTTGACCGAAAAAATTCGTGATGCAAAAATTGATATAACCAAAGAATCCAGCAGTGAGCGCCGCTTGCGCATGATGAAATCAACGATTTCTCCGTCAGATCTTGCTAAGCAGATTCTAGATTCGGCAAAAAAGAAAGAGGCAGCTTCTAAGAAGTCGGCTGAAGCTGAAGCCAAATCCGACGCCAAATCCGAAATCACTCCCTCGCCAAAAACAGTTGAGGACATAGAAGGCAAATAGTCTTCTACGGTTTCAATTGCTTACTTTTAACGTGCGATCAGTTTAGTGTTGTCTCATTTTAAAACACACTCGACCAAAGTTTAAGTTTTCCACATTTTCGCCGATATATTAGTCAGAGGTGGAATATGAAACTCGCAAAATTGGGTCGCGGTGGAGTATACCTATCTTTGACTCTCATTCTTGTTTTGGGTTTTCAGAATTGCGGAACTCAAATGTCAGCCGGCGAAGATTCCTTCGTTGTTGAAAATTCAAATTTAGCCTCGCTATCTCGTCCCGTTACTACATGTGTATTCAATGGTGATGTCTTAGCTTCGGGACAAAAAGTGACGACTTTTCTGCAGTCAAGTGTACCCCAAGGTAGTCTTTGTCAGTCGGAAGTGCGTGAGTGTGCGAGTGGCCAGCTCAGTGGCACTTATCAGTTCCCAACTTGTTCAGAGGACGTTGGGGCTTCATGCCTTTTTAATGGTGTGAGTATTCCCGATGGTAATACTGTGCAGGCATTTGTGAACTCTGCTGTGAATTATGGCGAAACATGCCGAGGGCAAATGAGAAAATGCACAAATGGCGTGTTAGATGGCAGCTACAATTCAGCAAGCTGTGCCGTTGCGGCTGGACGTACTTGTAAGTTCAATGGCCGTGATCTAGCTAGTGGTGAAAGCGTCACGGCGTCTGAAACTTCGACTGTCGCAGCCGGAAAGACGTGTAAGAATCAAACGCGCAATTGTGACAATGGTGTTTTGTCCGGGTCATACGCTTTTGCTTCGTGCGCAGAGGCTTTTCCTGCAGCTTGTTTGTTTAATGGTCAAACAATTCCACATGCGGGAACTGTGACTGCATTTGAAAAATCCGCTGTGTTTTCTACGGGGACTTGCAATGATCAAGTTCGAACCTGTAATAACGGTAAGCTAAGTGGAAAGTTTGAATTCGCTAGCTGTGAAAAGGCCAAGGCCAACGGCTGTATCTTTGCCGGCAATACTTATGTGGATGGTCAAAAATTCTATGCCTATAAAAAAGGTATTCGAAGTGGCATCGTTACGTGCTTTGCGAAAGAGCGTTCTTGCTCGGATGGTAAATTAACGGGCGATTCAGATTATAAACTTGCGAATGCGGATTGCTCGAAGTAATCACGCGCCCAAGGTCTAGAATCGACTCATTCTGACTCAAGTTCTTTCACGCAACCTCCGATAAAAAATGCATAGAAGGGCATGATGCCCGCAAGCATTATCGGAGGATTCGATGTTTCTACAAGGTGATTTACAGGCAGTCTTCGACGCACTATACACAGTGGGCGCGATTGACCCTGTTCTTAAATTGGATTGGGAAGAAGTGACTAAAGAAATGATGCAAGATCCGCATCAGCTCAGCATGACTTTCGAACAAATCAATGCCTGTGCCGGAAACAAAGATCTTTTGATTCAAAAACTTCACATGATGGATAGTCGTTTTGTGAATTACGTTGCGTTGGAGGTGGCTCGTGAGTTTTGTGAATTCCAAGACCGTAAAGAGCTTCACTAGTTTGTGTTTGACGGTTTTAATCTCTTCAAGCGCCCTAGCGTGGGATGTTGATTTTTCTCGTCGCCAAGTGGATTTTAATAAAATTGAAAATGTGGATCGCTTGCCAGCAAGCGTGAACGAAGAGAAATCTTTATCCATACTCGGTAAAGTTTTTGAAAGCATCGAGCCCACTCAAGATATCGTGATCATGAATACCGAGCAAGGTTTTGTGCCTGATGTAGTTAGATTGCGTAAAGATGGCAATTATAAAATTCATATCGTGAACGTGAACCAAAAAGAAAAGAACGTTAGTTTTGTTCTGGACGCTTTTTCTGAGCATCACAATACGATCTTTGGCGAACAAAGAACTTTTACAGTTTCACCAAAGACAGACGGTATTTTTTCTTACCAATGTCCAGAGACTGCGGTTCAAGGTAAATTTATCATTTATTCAGATGCTGATCGCAAGCCGGCTTCGAACTAAGGATCTTTAAATGTCCGATGCTAACGAGAAACAGTCAGTCTTTAAAGACGCCATCAAGAATAACTTGGGGCCCGTCCTCAAGTATCTTGAGGACAAAACTGTTTCTGAGATCCTCGTGAACGGTCACAAAGAAATTTTTATCGAACGCAAAGGAAAGCTCGAAAGAGTCCCTGACTCTTTTGCCAGTGAAGATGACTTGCGTGCAGCGGTGAACAGTATCGCGCAGAGTGTGGGGCGTCGCATAGATAATGAGTCACCTAGACTGGATGCGAGATTGCCAGACGGTTCGCGTATTGCTGCGGTGATTCCCCCGATGTCACGCAAAGGCACGACATTGTCGATTCGTAAATTCACCAATAATAAAATCACCTTCGCAGATTACATTAAATTTGGTGCAATCACTGAAGATGGCGCACGTTTTTTAGATATCTGTATGTTTTTAGGCAAAAATATCATCGTGAGTGGTGGTACGGGTTCAGGTAAAACAACATTATTGTCTCTATTGAGTACGCGTATCCCTAAAGGTCAACGCGTTCTTGTGATCGAAGATTCTTCCGAACTACAAATTGATTACGAGCACGTTGTGTTTTTCGAAACCCGCCAGGCTGATCAATTAGGCAAAGGCGAAGTTTCAATCAAAGATCTTTTAAAAAGTGCTCTGCGTTTACGACCAGATCGCATTATTGTGGGTGAAGTTCGCTCGACAGAGGCCATTGAATTACTCAATGCTATGAATACGGGTCACAAAGGTTGCATGGGTACGGTGCATGCGAATTCTCCGGAAGACGCCATTGTCCGGCTAGAAGCACTTGCTCAAGGGGGCGGGGATGTTGGTGAAAAGGCGTTGCAACTGCAAGTAGCATCGGCTATTGATATGATCATTCAGGTTTCACGTTATTCAGATGGCTCACGTCGCATCGGTGCGATCAGTGAAATTCGTGGCTTTGATGACAAAGGCAACTACAACGTTGTGCCAATATTTCAGATGTCACGCATGTCTCGCAAGCCAGATGGCACACTCGAAGGCCGTCTAGAGTCCACAGGCAATGTGCCATCATTCATGGAAGAGATTGTGGATAACAATCTGCCTTTCTCAAAAGTCAAATTTCAGAAAAAAGCCGCCTAATTCACAATATGCTTG
>JANNCH010000290.1:0-2057 GCA_031386315.1 Pseudobdellovibrionaceae bacterium | reverse complement strand
GTAGCTTCTTGAAGGTCTTACCAGGAACTAGAGCAAACTCCAGTCGTTACTTGGATTGGGATCTGAGCCATGACCCGAAGGACATGCAGCGCTACTTGCTTGGAGCGGAACAGGACAGACAAGCCAAGGACGGTCGAGCCTTGTTTCTGGGTATTGGCCTTTGCCTTGGGCAAACCGCCGGGAGAAACAGAACCTTGAAAGTGACTGCCCCCCTCTTGCTTGTACCAATCGAAATCGAACCAGGCGATGGGGGCGAAGGCTCGTTGGCCTACGATATCCATTGGTCCTCCGTCGCGCTCAACTACGACCTCATCACTGCCATTATTGAAGGGAACGATGTAGTGGATGATGAGGACGCCATGGGTCAACCCAACATGCTGTCCCCTGCTGTTGCTCGCGCCGTAAATGACATCGAACGTAGACTCGACAAGGTGATAGACAGTCCGGGCATTGCACAACGCGTTCTTGAACCGGACTACGCCGAAGGTCTCATCGATCTCCTGATGGCTGAAATTCCGGCCTTCCGAAGTAAGGTTGTCAAGGCCCCAGGAACATACCGCAAGGAGGACCAAGGGCGGTACGAAAACTCGAACCTGCTGCTTTGGTTCAACCAGCGCTTTGCCTTCATGGGTTCCAACCCAGGTGAACTGAGCGCCTTCGAAGCCTTGAATGAACTCTGTTCCATCATCCCGAACGAGGCATGAGCACAACGCTTCGCCAATTGCTTCAGGGGATTCTTACCGGCAAGCAGGTGCAGTTCCGTATGCGGGATGAGGAAGCGGTCAAAGAGGTGGATCGGGCCTTGCGCCTGATTCCCATGCCCCTTTCACAGAAGCAGCAGGACGCCATACGCAACGCGTGGTCCTCGGACATGAGCTACATCCAAGGTCCACCCGGAACGGGGAAGTCGCATACCATCACCGCTTTGATGCTCTCCGCCTTGGTGATGGAGAAGAGCGTCCTGCTGGTCAGTCACAAGAAAGCGGCCATTGATGTGGTTCGGCGCAAACTCCACGACGTATTGGGCGAGGAGTTCGCGATATACGTTGGGAACGATGCATCAGAAAGGGACCGTACTAAACGTCGGATCAACGATCTGCTGGACCAGACCGGGCATGGTTACGCTGAACGGCTAAGTACACTGAAAGCCCAAGAAGGACGGGCCAAGGTCGATCTGCTCGGCACCTTGGACCGCCTTCAAATAGAAAGGAGGTCGCTTGAAATAGCTCTCGACAGGGCGAATGCCAACTATAGAGCGCAAGAGGAACATCTGAGCGTTCGGGGCGCGTATGCGCGTGATTTCGTTGAAGGTGATCTATCCGAGACGTTTCTTGAACAACTGCCTTCAATTCCTTCAAATTGGGCGAGCCATTTGAATATGATTGGCGAAGTTCAAAGCCAGCGATTCATGGGGGATACCATCCTCCACCGAGACCTCCTTCGCTCGCGTATTGGGATTGTCCGCTACAGCCGTTATTTCAACGTGGAATGGCTCGCCAACGAACCGTGCAATGCGCATCGGATGCGGGCACATTTTGCCGCGATTACGGCCTATGACCGGGCTCGGCGAGAAAGCAAACAGATCCATATTAACCTGAACCTAGTCCGACGTACGATCCACGATCTCGAGGAAAAGGTGGAGGAGCAGTCATGCACTTACCTACGAACACTGCTTCGGCGCATACAACTGGAGAATGCCCGTGCAGCAGGCGATGATCTATCCAATTTCAAAGCACTCTTCTGGTTGCGTAGGCCGAGTTTGATAAAGCCTCGCATGGCGCAGATCAACTATGCGGTCATCACGAAGATCTTTCCTCTCTGGTTAGGCGAGATGCGCAACTTGGGGTCTGTGCTTCCGCTACAATCCGAGGTCTTTGACCTCGCCGTGGTGGATGAGGCGAGCCAAGTGAACATTCCGGAGGTGATACCCGCCTTCCATCGGGCCAAGGGTTTCGTAGTGGTCGGTGACCAGAAGCAATTGGGCCTGGAAGCAGCGGGACTCTTTGCTATCAACCGTACCTATGAGGAACTCACTTGGAACAACTGCTTCGGCGGTG
>JANNCH010000283.1:0-6129 GCA_031386315.1 Pseudobdellovibrionaceae bacterium | reverse complement strand
CACTTCTGACTTGGGTAATACAAAAACTCAGTGCTCAGCAAAGAGCCCTTTTGTTCTAGATCATAAAGATACTTGAATCGAGTCACCAAAGGGCTGCGAAAAAAACGCGCCAATTGTCCTTCAACACGGGTCGAAACAGTATTTGTAAATTTCATGCGTTGATCAAAAAGCGTGATGTCATCAACACTACCGTCATTGAGTATGTCTTCGATTTTTCCACCCTCGACTTTGAGATAACCTAATTGAAAAGCCAGTGATCGTGAAAAAATATTATCCATTGAAAAATCAAGGGCTGCCGAATACGCCTGCATTGGCTGGATTTTCTGAATGGCCCAGTCACGTTCGGGCCGAACTTCATCAGGTTTGTCTTCAATATAAGACGCTGAAACACGCATGGCCTCAAAAGAATACCCCGCATCGACAGAGACAATTTGATGATAGTTCACAGCCGGTGAAACGGTCACATCGACTTGATCTTTTGAAATAGCTTTAAAAATTTTTCGGCGCAAAATGAGGTCATTGACGGGCTTATACCCAGCACTTGAAACCAACCAACCGCCACGTTCTTTATTTCCAACCCTTGCCATGAGAGCGCCACCTGGATTACTGACTAGCTTTTCTGCATCTGGGATATCTAGTTCATAGGAAATTGTATTGCGGCGATTGTTAAAATCAAAACTGCTGCTAGGTTGACGGTACCAGCGACTGTCTGAAACTAAACTGCCACCCTCTTGTCGAATCTCGGGCCCCATACTTGGAATAAAAATGGGACTGGCAAAACCCAGAATTTGAAAATCATCGCTCGTGTGGTCTAAAAATACTCCGACAAGACCTTGCTCTTCGGGACGCAACGTATCTAGCGCCTGGCGAGGTTGCCAGAGGCCCAGTTGCCAGCGACGGTCTATTTCACTCCACTCAATTTTTTTTCTGCCGCCATAAACTTTTACTGAGGCCGAGTTATAGGACATATAGGCTTCATTCACGAAAAAGTTAGACTGTCTTTTCGAAAAGAATGTTCCGGCAGCAACATCGGCCGCGTAATTGAACTTTTCAGATTCACGCAGAAAGCTCATTCGAGCCGAAAGAAACTGACTTTGATTCAATTGCGGCGTGTCTGGCAGTTTCGTCAGGTAGTCCATGCCTTCTAAACGAATTTGCCCGAAAAACTGAGTTCGTGCTACGTGCATCGCGGGCAATGTCGCTGAATTATGACCCTCGGCTTGATCGGCAGAAACTTTGGTGGCAGTTTTTTGTGCATTGGCCGGCAAAGCAACGAACGCGACAAAACAGTTGGCAAAGATTGCCAAAAATAAGACCTGTTTTAATGTCGTTTTCAGTGGCCAAAAAATCGCCAAATGCGCCCCTTTATGGATGGACCACTAGAGAACAAGAATGCCCATTTTTAGTCAATGATGCTTCGCGCAAAACGTGTTATGGCTATTATATAGGGGTTTGGTGAAAAAAAACGTCACCCCTCTTGAATAGTTTTCAGGCTTATTTTGTGATGAAAAAAGTCTGCCTTATTGCAATTGCTCTAGTAACCAATCCGGGTCATCGATCGGGATATCATGCCCGGCACTGGGGTGCATGCGTGCTTTGAGCCCCCAGGCCATTGCGATCTTGAGCGTGCAATCAGGACTGACAAGTCGATCGCCGTAACTACCAATTAGAACAATGGGGCCGGGTTTAGCTTCGGGGAATCGAGCCTTTGATGCTGCAAAGATTTGTCGCAAAAAGTTTTTTCGACTCATTGGATAGCGTGCCGAGTAATGAACAAGCTGGGATAGCAAATCCTGTCGACGATCACGATTGTTAGCAATGATATCCAAAAGTTTTTCTTCATATTCAGAGGCCGTGTGAACTTTTACTAACGATAGTATCTTTAAATAATTTTCGGGACGAAAACGCTCGTAAAAATGCGCCATGTTTGCAGCACTCGTACAAACTAAAAAGGTTTTTTCAATTTCGTCGCCGTAGTGATTCATCCAATCCACGGCAACCATTCCACCTAACGAAAGCGCCAACAAATGGACTTTTTTACCCTCGCGAATAGCAACTGATCGCGAGCGAACCACCTGCACATAATCTAACATTTTTTTAGGACTGGTCTCGCGAAAGCTTTCTCCGTTGCCAGGTAAATCAATCATTTCATAAGTATCCTGCGGAAATTTCATTTGAAATTTTTGCGGAAAATCTGCCCAATGACCACGACCTCGCACCAAACCTCGTAAAAAAATCCAATGACGTTTTTCACTCATTGTACCAGAGCTCCTTTGCGCGTAGTTCATGTTTTGCTAATTGCTCGGCAGAAAGCCTGGCCCAGGCATCACTTGAATTCACAGCACGCAATAAAAATTCAAAAAGTGTATTATGTCGGCGTAAAATTCTCTGATGACGATGTCCCACTGAGGGGTTGAAGGCCCCGTCCACTTTAAAAAGTTGCCATGGATTTTTGCGCACCCATGACCATGAACCCATTTCTAAACACAGAGGCAAATATAAATTTTCTGGTTTGGTTCTTTTTTGTTCATCATACAAATAATCCCACAAATCACCATGGGTGGTGTAGTTTTTTGCTTGTGGTTCAACTTTATAAAAATGGTGGGGATAGGTTTTTTCTAATAACTCGTTGAAAGAATGGACATGAGCTAAATCTGGAAAAGCATTCGTTGTTTTTGCATAGGGGAACCAAAGTCGATCACGCAGACCGAATCCCGAATGAAAATCCACCGTCAAAGCCAATGGGCTATCTTTGATTTCACGCTGAACGGCGTTCACTAAGGCCTGAGATTCAACTTCCATAGGCTCGCTAACTGCTCCACGATACCAGGGTAGTTTTTTTGTATAACGATGACCACTCAGTAAAAAAGGTAACTCACCAATGCCATCTACCGGCGCGTTGCGCATCAGATCCACACCCCGAGGATTACAGCGACTTTTGCGATAAATGCCGATGGGGTTCACCGTGGGAATAAAAAAAACACGAACATTTTTTAAAAGATTTTGGATGCCCTGATCCCAAAGCAATAATTCCGCAAATGAATTCAGAAGTGCGACACAAACTTGAGAGCCAATACGTTCAAGCCCATGCACGCCACCGATCAAGCCCAGAACGGGGGCCAGGTGTGAAGGGTTACCAAAACTAATTTTATGAATGGGCATTTTCAGACCATGCCCCACGCTATGGGCTATAACTTCAACCTGGACTAAACTTCCGAGTTCTTGAATACGTTTTTCAATCTGTTGAATTTCGGGAAGTGTTTCCATGTGAGTCAACTATTGCATGCTTTAGAGCCCAAGAGTAGGCTTGATACGACTAGACAGAATATCACGGAGGCATCTATGGCACAGCAAATGGGAATTCATAAACTTTTGAAAAAAATGTGGGTGGACTACTGCGCACTCAATCCAGCGGCTAAAAAAATCCACGATTTGCTTGTGGCAAAAGGAGATGTGGTACTCAACGACCATATTGCTCTGCGAACTTTCAATCATCCTCTCCTGGGCATTCAATCTTTAGCACAACATTTCGAAAAGTACGGCTATGTCTATAGAGGCGAATACTTTTTTGTCGAAAAAAAGCTCTATGCTAAGCACTATGAACACGCCACAGATGATAGCTTACCAAAGATATTCATCAGCGAACTTGAATTAGAAAAAGTATCTCCTTTTATTCGCGAGACTCTGAATAAGCTTGCAGATAAAATCCCTGACTCTATGATCGCAGACGAATCATTCTGCATGATCGGTAGACCTTGGGATATGTCTTACAAATTATACGAAGAACTCGTTAAAGAAAGCGAATACGCATCATGGGTTGCGGCACATGGCTTTCGCCCCAATCATTTCACAGTAAACATTAATAATCTCGAGAATTTTAAAGAACTCCAAAATCTAAACGAATTCCTGACAAACCAAGGCTTTGTGCTCAACAAATCCGGCGGCGAAATCAAAGGCAATCCAACAGATTATTTGGAACAATCTTCGACAATGTCCTCAGAAGTCCCCATAAAATTCAACGACGGCACCTACAGTATCCCAGGTTGTTACTACGAATTCGCAAAACGCTATCCACTAGAAAACGGAAAGCTCTATCAAGGTTTCGTAGCAAAATCCGCCGACAAAATCTTCGAAAGCACAAACAAACAACGCTAGTCGAACTTAGGACGAATACAAAGAGCAGTCTAATTGATCGCGATTGCCCTTTGTTTTTACAGCATTGAAAGCAATTGAGCAGACACATCCATCCATGGAACGCTGAATTCCGCGCATCGTGCGCGGAATTACCAAGCAAATATAAAATTTAAAAAAATGATTTAAATAAGAGGAATGCAACACCAACCTAGCTCGCACTCCGCCTTGTGTTGCGAGCGTGTGGGCTGCTTTGCCTTGTCCTTTGTAAAGGCGGACCTCCGCGCCCGCACGACGCGGTACCAAAGCGCTGCGAGGCCCGGAAGGCCGTGTCCGCCTTTAAAAAGGACAAGGCAAAGCAAGCCCACACGGCCGCGGCACAAGGCGGAGCGCGCAGCAAGGGCCAGCGTTCGAAGCCCGATCGAATTAAGCGACTTTACGGATTATGTGATTGAGAGTTTCAGAATCCACTTCGTATGGATTCCAAGTTTTATGGGCTTGCAAAAAGATTTTCACAAGTTGTGGATCAAACTGTGTACCGGCGCAACGTTCAAGCTCTGCGTAGACAACTTCGTCTGGCAGACCTTTGCGGTATGAACGTGTTTGCGACATGGCATCATAGGTATCAACGACAAGTATAATGCGTGCACAGAGTGGCACATCTTCCCCGAGTAATTTATCAGGATAGCCTTGTCCATCTATGCGTTCATGGTGACCGCGGATGGCTGGTAGGATTTCTTTAAAAAATTTATGATGCGCAAGAGGCTCGATAATCATTTCACTGATTTCTGGATGCTCTTTCATAATCATTAATTCGCGAGGATCCAGCTTACCTGGTTTCGCAATAATTTCTTGAGGAATTCCAATTTTACCGATGTCATGAAACAGACCTGCAAATTCTGCAAGCTTTTGTTCGTACTCGTTGAGTCCTGCATCACGGGCTAACTTTTTTGACATCTCACCAACACGACAGCAGTGGGAATAGGTCAAAAGATCGACTGCTTTTAATGACTGCATCAATGCTTGTGCCGCATCATAAGCCCAACTAGGTATATTACCCCAAACCGACATCGATCCCCCTGGTAATATTACTATCGTCTAATCATCGATAATTCTTTAAGTTAATATTGGGCTATTCTCATTCCGAGACACAAACCAGAGTCGACTATTGGCGCGCCAGACCAAAGCAAGAGACTTATATTTTGATTGAGCACTGAAAATCAAAATGACTGGACTATTTCTCACAATAAAGTCAAATTTCGATCAAACTCAAAGAGCAGCGATGGGCCGTTTTCAAGACGGCTCTAACTAGAAAGAGATTCCTAAGCCTACTGTACCATAGAACGCATTCAGCGTGGCTTTTTGCCCTTGAGTTTGATCCGTGAAAGCAAAGCGCTTCATACCGAAACCGGCTTCGCCAAAAACAGATTTTGTCCATAGTACTTTACCATGAAAATTAAGCGAGAAATTCGCATCCAATTTAACGTTTGAATTCATCGAGCTCGCAAAATAAATAAATTCCATGTCCACCCATTTTGGATAATTCATGAATGGTAATCTATTTAAGAATTCATCAAAAACTCGTGGCATTGAACGTGCCCAGAAGCCACCAGCACCTAACATGGGGGCTTTCACCACACCAAAAGTAACATCTTGATACGACAGCGCCAATCCAACAGTCTCATCACGTCCCCACAACCCCGGAGTCAGACGGTATTTCAAATCAACGTTTGAAACGGCAAATTTAGCCGTGGCACTAGCAGAATCGACTTTTAGTTCGTTGAATGACTGGAAGGCTCGCAAGCTCACACCCCAGCGATGGCGTCCAAGCGCATAGCCCGTGTAACCTAGCAAGGTTTCAAACCACTGATTGTAGGCGACCTCGCCCAGGATGCTACTTTGTCCACCGGCAATGAAACCTGTGAATCGCAACGACAGCTCACGCGGATAACCTTTGTAAGCTTCAAAATAAGAGCGGTAGCTTTTGCCTTTGCCAGA
>JANNCH010000269.1:0-1890 GCA_031386315.1 Pseudobdellovibrionaceae bacterium | reverse complement strand
AATTTAACATATTTAAAAAATTTATCTTTAAGTAATAATGGTTCTAATCTATCTGGAACTATACTTGATAAAATTTTAAATTTTTCTAAGTTAGATTTTGCTCATTTGGATAACAATAATTTTAGTGGAACTGTGCCTACACAAATAAATCAGCTCAATTCTTTATCTGAACTTAAGCTAGATTACAACTCATTTTCAGGAATCTTACCTGTACAATTTAGTCAGTTATTAAGTTTACATTATTTAGATATTTCAAGCAATAAATTTGAAGGTAGAATACCAAATTTTACTACTTCAGTTCTTGGCTCTCTTAGAATTGGTAATAATAAATTTAGGTTCAATGATTTTGCAAATGAATTTCCATACTACGTTCAAAATTATACTTATGCTGGTTTTGAGTATAGTTATTATCCACAAGCAAAAACAGACCAAGTAGAATCCAAATCTGTAGTAATTGGAGGTTGTATTACATTAAAAATGTCAGACGATGCAATTGGTTCGTACATACGTTATAGTCCGCAAGATACATTTCAATGGTATAAGAATGGAGTTCTTTTGGTTGGAAAAACACAAAGAGAATTGTTAATAAATTCAGCCGTTACAAGTGATGTTGGAATTTATACTTGTAAGTCTAATCATCCGATTATGCCTAGTCTAACATTAGAAAGAAATCCAATAACACTTACAATTACGCAAGGGGCACCATTATGTATTGTAGCAGGAACACTTATTGCGACAAGTGCAACAGGCTTATGTGCAGGTTCAGTAGTCAATTTTTCACATACTTTGAATAACAGTACTAGTTGTGGAATCTCGTCTACTTGGACGTTTTTAGGTGCAAATGGTTCTGTTTTAAGTACTCAAACAACAACAGGCGCTGCAAATGCTCTTAGCTATACATACGCATTACCTGGTACATATACAGTTAATATTGTTTCAACGCAACCAGGTTGCCCAAATGTTAATATGTCAAAAACAATTGTAATTACTGCAACAGTTGTTCCAACATTCACGCAAGTTGCCCCAATATGCAGTGGCGCAACCTTGGCGGCCTTACCAACATCGTCAACCAATACACCAGCTATTACAGGAACTTGGTCGCCAGCACTAAATAATTTGGCAACAACAACTTATACTTTTACTCCAACTGCAGGACTTTGTGCATCTACAAAAACAATGACAATAACGGTTAATCCAAGAACCGTTCCAACCTTCACGCAAGTTGCCCCAATATGCAGTAGCGCAACCTTGGCGGCCTTACCAACATCGTCAACCAACATACCAGCTATTACAGGAACGTGGTCGCCAGCGTTAAATAATTTGGCAACAACAACCTACACTTTTACACCAACTGCAGGACTTTGTGCTAGCACAAAAACAATGATCATAACTGTTAATCCAAGAACCGTTCCAACCTTCACGCAAGTTGCCCCAATATGCAGTGGCGCAACCTTGGCGGCCTTACCAACATCGTCAACCAACATACCAGCTATTACAGGAACGTGGTCGCCAGCGTTAAATAATTTGGCAACAACAACCTATACTTTTACGCCAACGGCAGGACTTTGTGCTAGCACAAAGACTATGATCATAACTGTTAATCCAAGAACCGTTCCAGCATTCACGCAAGTTGCATCAATATGCAGTGGAGCGACTTTGTCAGCATTACCAACATCGTCAACCAACAGACCAGCTATTACAGGCACTTGGTCGCCAGCACTAAACAATACTGCAACAACAACTTATACTTTTACTCCAACCGCTGGTCAGTGTGCTTCTATTGCCACAATGCAAATTGTTGTAAACCCAATTGTTACTGCAACTTTTAATCAAATTGCAGGAATTTGTGCTGGTGGTGTTTTAAATCCATTACCAACAACATCTACTAAT
>JANNCH010000268.1:0-12743 GCA_031386315.1 Pseudobdellovibrionaceae bacterium | reverse complement strand
GGGCGAACAAGCCGTTGTCCCTGCTGGAAAATTTTCTCTTAAAGGCATATTCGAAGTTTTGACCGAAACAATTTCTAATCTTTGTGAAATGGTTATCGGCGAACACGGAAAACATTTTGTTCCGTTGTTCACATCCGTTTTCTTTTTCGTATTATTTAATAACTTAGTTGGAATACTTCCGGGAATGACTCCGGCAACTGAGAACATCAATACCACTTTTGGTTTTGGTGCGATGATGTTCTTGATCTACAACTATCAAGGTGTGAAAGAGCAAGGCATCCTGTCTTATCTTAAACACTTTATGGGCCCGGTTATTTTCTTGGCGCCTTTGATGTTCGTGATCGAATTGGTTTCACACATGGTTCGTCCGTTCTCGTTGGGTCTTCGTTTGGCCAACGTTATGATGGGTGATCACACCGTGCTCTCTGTGTTTTTGGATTTGGTACCGATCGGTATTCCAATTCCATTTTACATGATGGGATTGTTCGTTTGTTTTGTTCAGGCTTTCGTATTTACATTATTGTCGATGGTCTATGTTGCATTCGCAGTTGCACACGATCACTAGACACCAACAGAAGTTAACATATAGGAGAATTAAATGAAAAACTTCGCACAAAAAATGATGGTTATCTTGGCTACTTCACTTTTCGCTGCATCCGCATTCGCTCAAGAAGCGGTTGCAGCTGCTCCAGCTGACGGCACAATCAATAAAGGTTTGGTTGCTATCGCTGCTGCGATCGCGATCTCTATCTCTGTTTTGGGTGGCGCTTTGGCTCAAGGTAAAACAGCGGCTACTGCTCTTGACGGTATCGCTCGCAACCCAGCGGCTTCTGGTAAAATCTTGATTCCAATGATCTTGGGTCTAGCTCTTATCGAGTCACTAGTTATTTACGCTTTGATCATCGCTTTGAAATTGGCTTAATTTTAAGTCGAAATTTCGAAAACAAAAAAAGGCTGGTAGCAATACCGGCCTTTTCGTTTTTTAAGGGTATAGATTAATAACTAAGACCAATCATCTTTCCAAATGCCTTTTGCCGCTGTTCGTTTGCGAAGTATTTGAGGGTAATTAAAAACCCAAAACGATCATCTAGCTCTGTCGAGGTAATTAAAAAACCTTGTCGAAGTTTTGGAATCAGTATGGCAGGATTATTCGCGCGGTGCTTGCTGTAAATAATTTGAAATCCACGAGATTTAATGAGACCCATTACGTGAATAAGAATTTTTTCATAGTACCCGTGACCACGATACTGCTCTAGAACTGCCGAATTAGTCATATAGTATGAATCAACATGAAACTGACTTCCAAAGTGCCAACCAACAAGATCATCACCCATCTTCACAAGTATAAAAAGACTTATCATGGCAGCAGAATTTATTGCTAAAGTCTTTAAGCGCTCTTTTTCTTCGTCGCTATAGTATTGAGAAGGATTGCTGTCATGGCGAAGCGCATAGATTCTTTGAAAATGAGGATCAATAACAGTCCAAAATTCCTGCCGACTAACCTCTAAAAAAGTTAAATCGTTGCCCATAGACCCTCACCTCTCACTTGTTCATTACAAATACTTATTCACTACCGTTTCAAACTTAGAGCGGATCTCTTGCAAACCTGCCTCTGTGTTTGATTCGTAGCGTACAACCAATACAGGTTGCGTGTTTGACGAGCGACAAAGAGCCCAGCCATTTTTGAAGCTGACGCGAATGCCATCAGTTAGGTTTGTCGTATAATCAGGGCCGCCCGGGAAGGCCTCTTTCATTTTTTGAACGATCAAAACTTTTTTCTCTTCTGTGGTGTCGATGCGAATTTCTGGAGTGTTGAAGGCACTTGGTAGGCCCGCCATCAGCTCAGGAATTGTTTTGCCAGTCTTTGCAATGATTTCTACTAAACGCAAAGCTGCGTAGGGTGCATCGTCGTAACCATAGTTGCGATCTGCGAAAAAAATGTGACCGCTCATCTCGCCACCAAAGGGGGATTTTTCTGATTTTACTTTTTCTTTAATAAGACTATGGCCGGTTTTCCACATCACTGGAACACCACCATGCTTTTCAATGTCGTGGTAAAGACGATCAGAACATTTTACGTCGCCCACAATTTTTGCACCCTTTTGAGTTTGCAAAATATCGCGCGAAATAATCACCATGAGTTCGTCGCCATAGATCATATTCCCTTTGTGATCAACGACACCGATACGATCGGCATCGCCGTCAAAACCGATTCCACAGATAGCACCCTCTTTGAGCACTTGGGCTTTGAGTGCGACCAAATTTTCTTCGACCGTTGGATCTGGGTGATGGTTTGGGAAGCGACCATCCGGTTCTTCAAACATAATGGTAGGATTGAGGCCGACCTCTGAAAAAAGATTCCGAGCAACGCAGCCGGCAGCACCGTTACCACAATCTAAAACTATTTTTGTGTTTTTGATTTGGCCAAATTCTTTTTTATATCTAGCCAAATATTGTGGAAAAATATCAATTTTAGATTCTTTGCCGGCACCCTTTAAGTATTCACCACGCTGAATAATTTTAAGTAGCTTTTGAATGTCATCGCCATAGATTGTTGTTTTACCAACAGAGATTTTGAAGCCATTGTATTCAGATGGATTGTGCGATCCTGTTACCATAATGGCGCCATCTACACCGGGAACTTCAAAAGTAGAAAAATAACAAATCGGAGTCGTCACAAGACCCAGGTGAATAACATTTCCGCCGGACTCCATGATCCCCTTTGTAAGAGATTTGATAATAGCTGCGCAAGAAAGACGCGCATCATGACCCAAGGACACCGTTGGTGTGGGATTGTTTTTATTTTCTTTCATAAAGACGACATAGGCCTTACCTAGTTCGTAAGCGAAATGGTCATCAAACTGACCGTTGTAAACTCCACGGATGTCGTACTCTCTGAAAATGACTGGTTCCATCATAATAATTACCTCTAACCTATTTAGATAACCGCAAAGCCCACTCGAGGGCTTCCGTCATCGAGCGATGATTTGCTTTGTTTTTACCGAATATATCTTTAGCCGTTCCATGATCAACACTTGTTCGAATAAACGGAATACCCAATGTACAATGTACCCCAGAGTCTTGGCCATGAATAGTCTTGAAAGGGATTAAGCCCTGATCATGATACATGGTCAGATATACCGAGAATTTGGACCAGTTTTGTTTTAAAAAAGCGGCATCCGGAACCAAGGGCCCCAAGATAGGAATTTTGTTTTCTAGTGCGAACTGCTTAAGATTGGGGAAGATCGCAGCCTCTTCAGAGCCAAGCATGCCCTCTTCGCCAGAGTGCGGGTTTAACCCTAGCACAGCGATGGGCTTTTTTTGTTCGGATTTGGGAAGTGATTTTCGTAATGAGTTTGCATTTAGCAAAGCATCGCTCACAGATTTAAAATTTAACTTTCCAGAAACCTGACTTAGCGGAATATGTGAAGTGGCTAGTACAACATTAAAATATTTTCCAACAAAACCCATATGAACGGAAGTAGCACCCGAGATGCGTTTTAAAATATCAGTGTGTCCAATATCCTTATACCCAGCCTCACGTATGCAGGTCTTAGAAATGGGACCGGTTACAAGGGCCTCGGCTTCGCGATTGAAGCAGGCTTCAGCGGCAAGCTCTACCCAGTGCGCAGGAGAAAGCTCAGAGGCAATGTCGATGAGTACTTTTTTAGATAAGTCCTTGGCATTTTTCATGAGTTCAAAAAACTCAAATGCCTGTTTGCTGTCGTCGACAACAATGCGCTCAAATTTTTTATCTAATTTTTGAAAGTAGATCTGGTGCTTTTTATTATCAATATCCACTGAACGATATAGAAAAAAAACCGTTCCGTTTTGTGGGCCTAATTGAATGAGGGACTTTGCAGTCACCTCAAATCCAATTCCATCCACATCTCCGGTGGTAATTAAAATCTTACGAAAATTCATGGGCTACTCGTTGATGCGAATAAAAGAATCGTCTTTTTTACCCTCAAGCCAAACCTTGAGTTGGCGCTTGAAGCTAGCCTCTAAAAGAACGGCTTTGATGCGATCTTTTTCACGTTCGAAACGCGGATCTGTTGTGATTTTTTTGCCGAGTAACTTCACAATGTGATAACCCATTTTAGATTTCACAACCTGTGTTGTGTCGCCCTCAGCCAATGACTGAATTGAGTTTTCAATTTCAGGTAAAAACTCGCCGGTTTTAAAGCTTCCCAAATTACCACCAGCGGTAAAGTTAGGGTCTTCGCTATATTGTTCAGCCAAGGCTTCAAAGTTATCCCCAGTGCGAAGCTTTTCGATAACTGTTTGTGCACGCTCATAGGCGGCTTGAGGTCCACCTTTGCGTGGATTAAAGAAAATATGGGCAACGCTAAATTCGTTGATAGAACTTTTGCTGTTTGGATTTTGTCTCAAGTACTCGCCAAGAGCATCATCATCAGAAATTCGTAAACGAGATACAATTTCAGTGTCCATAAGACTTTGCTTTTCAATGCGCTCTTTTAAAAATCTTCGATATTCTTTTTCGGCGATCCCTTGCCCCTTGATGGCACTTAATAAGTCAGCCACAGAGATATTGTTAGCCTTGGCCTTGTCTTTGAGTTCTTGCTCGATTCGATCAGCAGTCACCGATAAATTCAAACGCTTGATTTCAGACTCAATAAGACGCTCGTTAATTAAATAATCGAGCTGAGCCTTGCGGTTGCCCTTGAGTGAGTCTGCAGTTTTGCCAAGCAGCAAACTGTCATCAATAAGCTCAGGTTTTTTCAAAGTGTTTTGCATGGCGCGAATGTCTGATTCTAAAACAAGTTCAGAATTTACAATTGCAACAATACGCTCAACGATTTCTGCCTGCGCAGAAAAACTCAAAATTAGTATTAAACAAAAAAAGAGCTTATTCATTTTCACCCCTGGTATCGACCGACAAGGAGTTCATTAGATCATAATCTTTGAGTACTTTGCTACCTCTGAGCTGAGCATCAAGCCAAGCAACGTATTCTGCTTGCTCTCTTTGGCCGCGCAGGGTCGTTTTAATCTGATTTTTGACCTCTTCAAGCGCCAAATTCGACGCAGGCAGCTTTTTTTCAACCCGAATCAAGTGTATTCCGAAGGGACTTTTGATTTGCTGAACACTATTCATAGCGACCGAAAAGAGGGGGTCAAAAAAGTCGACGCTGCCCTTTTCAATCCATCCGACAAGTCCACCGGCCTTGGCCTCAGGGGCTTGAGAGAATTTTTTAGCCGTTTCTGCGAAGTCCTTGGTTTTTAGCTGTGTTTTGATCAAATCTGCTTTGACCTCATCGTCGACGAGGACTTGGCGCAAATAAACGCGCTCTTTTCGTTTAAAATCAGTTTTATGCTCATCGTAATAGCGTTTTACTTCTTCATCAGACGCGGGCTTTATTTTTTCGTCTAATTTTTTGAAAACTTCGCGCTCGATCAAAACAAAGCGCAAATCTTCGCGCCATTCAGAAAAGGATAAATTTTCTTGGGCCAAAGAGCGGCGAAAAGAAAGGTCATCTGGATAGTTTGCACGCAACTTATCCACTTCTTTATCCAGAAAGTTTTCGGCAATGAATACGTTATTGGTGCGTGCCCAGTCGAGGGTCAGGCTTTTTACGATAAAGTTACGAATTATATCTTCTTTAACGCGATGAAGGTTGTTGGGGTCTTTAGCAGCCAAGGCATCAAAGTTTTTAAGTTTTCGTGCGAGCTGATTTGCAAACTCTTTAACGGACAGCACGTGCTCATTTACTTTGACGACGGGCTTTGTAGAAATCTTCTGACTGCTGAAGGTGCAGCTCAGAAGTAACTGACTCAAAATAAAAAGCCCCGCAATGACGGGGCTCTTTTTAAATCTCACGTGAAATCCCCGTTAGTTTAAAAGACCTGGATTTGTCTTAACAGTGTAGCCCTTTTTCAGCTTCGCAAAGAAATCATTAAAGATCTCGCGTCTTTTTTCGTCAAAAACAGCTGAACGAACTTGTTTTTTATTCGCGTTTTCATAACTATGGCGGCCCGTAACTTTGATGATATGAAAACCGAATTGAGTTTCAATAAGACCCTTCACTTCGCCAACTTTCATGGACAAAGCTGTATCATAGTATGAAGGCACTAGCGTCACACGCGATTGCCAGCCGACATCTCCACCGGCTTGTTTGCTCAAAGGATCATCTGAATAAAGTTTCACAAGTTCTTCGAAAGGACGTTTGCTTTTACTGACTTCTTCATAGATTTCTTGGGCGCGCTTTTTAGCTTCTGCTTCTTGGGCAGCGGTCGCGCCTGGCTTGAACTCAATTAGAATGTGACTTGTGCGAATCTCGGGATTGTTTTTGTACCAAGACTCCATCTCTTTTTCAGAAACTTGAATCTTTTGGACTCTTTGTCCAAGCTCTTTTTCAAGCAAACCTTTGTAGAGTTCTTGGCGAATGGCCTCTTGTACGCGCGGGTCTTTTTCAAGATTGCGTTTTTCGGCCTCTTGCACGCCTAGTTCATAACGAACCAGGTCTTCTAAAAACAATGCTTTGGTCGGAGGATTGATTGTCTGCTGCTTCACGTCGTTATATTTTTTAGTGAATTCTTCGACAGTGATTTTTTTGGTGCCGACAGTTGCTACGACATCGTCCTTCTTTTGTGCGAAGGAGGCAGATGAAATTAGCATCAAGGTGGTGATCAGTCGTCTCATACTTTAAAAGTCCCTTTAAAAAGTTGAAGGCATTGTTAAGGCATTATGCCTACTTAAACGCTAGCACTCGGCATCATGTTGCGCAATGACTTTAAGTTACTGCTGTTTAGCAACACCTTGGGCGAGGTGTATTTGTGTTTCGAGCATTTCTGCAATTTGTGGACTCTTTGGATCATCCTCGCGACTAACTGGACCAAGTGGGCCTGACCAATGGATGTTTATCCTTGCGAAGGGTTTTGGCATATAGGCTTTATTCCACGATCTCGGAAAGTGCCAGGCGCGATCGCAAGAAACACCGCCAACATAGATTTTAGCGCCTAAAACTTTAGAAACTTCAAAAATTCCAGGCTTCGCTTTGTGTAACGGACCCTTTGGTCCATCAACTGCAAAGCTGCAATTTCTACCAGCTTTTGCTAAACGCAAAAGACCCTTGAGGGCGGTGACGCCACCTCGAGTTGAAGAGCCGCGGCTTGTTAGCCCGCCCATTAAATGAAAAACTGAATTCATCAATTCACCATCTTTTGAGGTGGATGTGATGGTAGCAATTCGATATCGCGGTGCCAGATGTAGTAATACGAGCTCATCCCCATGCCAGTGAGCTAACAAAAAAGGCTGTTGCTCGCGCAATTCTTTTTTCATTTCTTCAGGCTCAAAAAGACGAACTCTCCACGTCAGTGAGAGGGTTCTGTAAACAAGCCATACAATATATGCGAGAACGTATTTTCTCACGCAGATCCTAATGGTGAAGGGCTTTTTTGAATTCTTCCGTTAGTTTTGGAACAATATCAAAAGCATCACCGACAATTCCGTAGGTTGCCTTTTGAAAAATTGGCGCACCGGGATCGCTATTGATAGCAACGATCACTTTGCTGCCGCTCATTCCGGCTAAATGTTGAATAGCTCCCGAAATACCAACTGCAATATATAAAGACGGAGCAACGGTTTTGCCCGTTTGACCAACTTGCATTCCATGTGACACCCAGCCAGCATCAACTACCGCTCGCGAAGCACCAACGGTCGCCCCAAGAACATCCGCTAGCTCATTGAGCATTTTAAAATTAGCAGCCTCTTTGAGTCCGCGGCCCCCACTGACTATGATGTTTGCCTCGGTTAAATCTAATTTTTCAGACGTCCCCTTAACAATTTCTTTAATCAGAGTTTTCAGATCGGGTTTATTTAAAGTATGCTCTGTAGTCGTTGCACTTTTTGAAGCATCAGCCGCCGTCACAGGCAGTTGGTTTGCACGCATAAGAACTATTTTAATCGGACTGTTTTCAAAATTCACAGTCGCAACACATTTTCCAGAATACATTGGTTTTTTTGCCGTCACGGTATCGCCACTCATCGAAAGCTCTACACAGTCACTTGCAATTCCCGTTTGCAGTCTAGCCGCTAGGCGTGGGAATAGGTCTTTGCCGGTTGAAGAAGCAGAAGCTAAAATAATTGTTGGTTGAATTTTTTCAATCACACCAGCAAGGGCTGATGTGAAAAGCTCTGGATTGTAGGCATCCAATGCCGAGTCTTTCATAACATGAACCTCGCCGGCTCCGTTTTGCGCTAGCGCACTTGCAATGTCACCTGCTTTAGACCCGAACGCCACGGCCGCAACGGTATTGCCCGACTTTGCAGCCGCTTGTAGCAATTCAATGGCACTACGTTTTAAATTTCCATTCGTATGTTCTGCAAAAACTAAAACTTTTCCCATTACAGCACCTTTGCTTCATCTCTAAGAAGTTTAACGAGCTCACTTGCCTGCGCCGCTGAATCACCTGCCAGCATTTTTACGGCAGGTTTTTCTGGAGGCAATGCAAATGAAGAATAACGAACTTTTGTATCAGTAGCCGGAATATTCAACGCTGAAAATTCGACCTCTTTGATCACTTTCTTTTTTGCTTTCATAATACCTGGCAAACTTGCATAGCGAGGCATGTTTAGGCCCTTGTTCGCAGCAACAACCGCCGGAGTCATCATTTGGACGACTTCTTTTGCGCCACCCTCGATATCTCTTTCAACTGTGATGTTTTCGCCGGCGAATGAAAACTTAGAAACCACCGTAGCATGCGGAGCACCTAAGAATTCAGCGAGCATCTGGCTAACCGAAGAAGAGTTGTCATCGATGGCAAGCTTTCCGGAAAAAATGACCTTGGCGCCGCCTTCGGCCTTGATAGTTTCTGCCAAAGCACGCGCTGTAGAGAAGTTATCTAGTCGTTCATCGGCATTAATAACAATGGCCTCATCGATTCCCATTGCCAAAGCTGTGCGCAAAGACTCAACAACGCGAGTCTTTGGTCCTGCGCTAATAACCCAAGCCTGTGATCCTGGATTGGCGTCTCGCAACTTTACGGCTTCTTCGACTGCAAGTTCGTCATATGGATTCATTACCCACTTGATGCCGGTTGCTTCGATCCCCGACTGATCTGCAGATATTTTGATCTTAGTCTCTGTGTCCGGAACCTGTTTGATACATACAAAAATTTTCACACCAAACCCCACTTTTTATGAATCATTCAATCTATCCCAAGAGTGGAAAAGGCAAAACTTATTTATCCATTTAACATGTCGCAACAGTCCCAGACCCGCGGCACAACTCCATGGACAACAAGTGATAGCAGGAGTAAAACTAAATGCAATTCAAATGAAAATTAACGTCTCTCTGTAAACGCTAAAGGGGTTCTCAAAATGACGGGATTTCTAGGTTCCACCGTTGGGAAAAAATACTTAATGGGAATCAGTGGTCTGATTTGGGCGGGTTTCGTCTTGGCACATATGGCCGGCAACTTGCTCATGTTTATCAGCGCTGATGCATACAACTCGTATGGACACGCAATTACGAGCGGAAAAATTATTTTCGTAGCCGAGGCCGCTTTGATTTTAGCGCTGATAACGCACGTCTATTGTGCAATCACGCTCACTATTCAAAACCGAGCTTCGCGACAAAATAAGTATGCCGTGGCAGCCAGCGGTGATAAGAAAGTTTCGAAAGCTTCGCGAACCATGGCGGTACAGGGAAGCCTGATTTTAGTGTTCATTATTTTGCACATCGCGACCTTCAAGTATGGAACACACTACGAAACAACCGTTGATGGCGTTGTGATTCGTGATCTATTTCGATTGATTGTCGAAGTATTTCATCACCCAGGTTATATATTTTGGTATATCGTTTGTTTGATCCTTTTGGGTTTCCACTTAAGTCACGGTGTAAAATCATCATTTCAATCACTAGGCGTGATGAACGGCGCCTATCGTTCGGCGTTTGAAAAAATTAGCATTGCCTATGCCGTGATAGTGGCTGCGGGCTTTATTGCACAACCTATTTACGTTTATTTGTTTAATTAAGGGGTCGTAGAAATGTCTTCAAAATTAGATAGCAAAAGTCCTGAAGGAAATGTTGGCGATAAGTGGACCGAACACAAGTTTCATATGAAACTTGTCAATCCAGCGAATAAACGAAAACATAAAGTGATCGTTGTCGGAACGGGTCTTGCCGGCGCCAGCGCAGCCGCAACAATGGGCGAACTGGGTTACAACGTCCATGCTTTTTGTGTTCATGAATCCCCTCGTCGCGCCCACTCGGTGGCTGCACAAGGTGGTATCAATGCTGCAAAAAACTACCAGAATGATGGCGACTCTATTTATCGTCTTTTTTACGATACAATTAAGGGCGGCGACTTTCGCGCCCGCGAAGCCAATGTACATCGCTTGGCCGAAGTTTCAGTAAACATTATCGATCAAGCGGTTGCACAGGGTGTTCCTTTGGCGCGTGAGTATGGCGGAACATTGGCCAACCGTTCGTTCGGTGGTGCGCAAGTGTCTCGTACTTTTTATGCTCGCGGACAAACGGGTCAGCAACTTTTGTTAGGTGCCTACTCTGGAATGATGAGACAGGCAGAAGCTGGAACAGTAAAATTACAAGTTCGCCGAGAAATGCTGGATTTAGTTGTAATTGATGGTCAGGCACGAGGAATTATCGTGCGCAATCTGATGACTGGTGAAATCGAATCCCACGAGGCAGATGTTGTGATCTTGGCAACTGGCGGGTACTCAAACGTATTTTATCTTTCAACAAACGCAATGGCCTGTGCAGTAACGGCTGCTTGGAAGGCCCATAAGCGTGGTGCTTATTTTGCAAACCCATGTTATACACAAATTCACCCGACCTGTATTCCAGTTCATGGCGAAAACCAATCGAAGCTAACATTAATGTCAGAATCGCTTCGCAATGATGGACGCGTTTGGGTTCCGAAAATGAAGGGTGACAAGCGTCATCCTGGTGAAATTCCAGAAAGTGAGCGCGATTACTATCTTGAGCGTGTTTACCCAAGTTTTGGCAATTTAGCTCCGCGTGACGTGGCATCTCGCCAAGCAAAATACCTTGTTGATGAGGGTCGCGGCGTTGGTGATACTGGTAAAGCAGTGTATTTAGATTTTGCCGACGCCATTAAGCGCTTGGGCGAAGATAAAATTACGGAACGCTACGGAAACCTTTTTCAAATGTATGAAAAAATCACTGGCGAGAATCCATACAAGCAACCTATGCGCATGTATCCAGCGCCCCACTATACTATGGGTGGGCTGTGGGTTGATTATAATCTTGAGTCCACAATTCCAGGATTGTTTGTTGCGGGCGAGGCTAATTTTTCAGATCACGGGGCAAATCGCTTGGGCGCATCGGCACTGATGCAGGGATTGGCGGATGGGTACTTTGTTTTACCATACACAATTGGCAACTATCTAGGTAACACAAAACTATCGAAGCTAGACACAAGCCACGCAGCCTTTAAGACAGCGTCGGATGGCGTGCGCAATGATCTACAAAAATTAATGAATATCAAAGGCACTCGTACAGTCGATAGCTTTCATAAAGAGCTGGGTCGAGTTATGTGGGAATACTGTGGGATGGCGCGCGAGCGCGAAGGTTTGAAAAAAGCAATTGGACTTATTCAAGAGTTGCGCAAAGAATTTTGGACGAATGTTCGCGTTCCTGGCGAAATGAATTACATCAATCCAGAGCTTGAAAAAGCCTGCCGAGTTGCAGACTTTATCGAACTCGGCGAGCTCATGTGTCGCGATGCCCTTGAAAGAGAAGAATCTTGTGGTGGTCACTTCCGAGTTGAACATCAAACACCAGACGGCGAAGCAAAGCGTGACGATGAAAAGTTTTGTCACGTAGCTGCTTGGGAATGGAATGGCTCAGACAAGGCTCAGAGCCGACACACCGAAGAGCTGAAATTTGATAATGTCCATCTGGCGACTAGAAGCTACAAATAAGGGGCGAAAAATATGTCATCATCAAAGCACATCAATTTGACCTTAAGAGTATGGAGACAAAAGAGCACGAAAGAATCGGGCTCTTTTGAAGACTACCAAGCCAGGGGCGTTTCAACAGATGCTTCATTTTTAGAAATGTTAGACGCTGTTAATGAAGAACTGATTTCTAGCGGAAAAGATCCTATCGCATTTGATCACGATTGCCGTGAAGGAATTTGTGGAAGCTGCGGATTTGTAATCAATGGCGAAGCCCACGGCCCACAAAAATCGACGACAGTCTGCCAGCTACATATGCGTAACTTTAAAGATGGTGAAACACTAACGATTGAACCATGGAGAGCTGCGGCCTTTCCAATAGTTAAAGATTTGTTGTGTGATCGCACGGCCCTAGATCGTATTATCAAATCCGGTGGTTATATTTCTACGAATGCCGGCAACGCTCCAGATGCGAATTCTATTCTTGTGTCAAAGCCAGATGCTGATGAAGCGATGTCTTCAGCTACGTGTATCGGCTGCGGTGCCTGCGTTGCTTCGTGTAAAAACGCTTCTGCAGCGTTGTTTACCTCTGCAAAAGTATCACACATGGCTTTGTTGCCACAGGGTGCGGTTGAAAAAGAAAAACGTGTTCTTAATATGGTGGCGCAAATGGATGCAGAAGGCTTTGGATCTTGCACAAGCACTGGCGCATGCGAAGCCGCTTGCCCCAAAGACATCAGTCTAACAAACATCTCTCGCATGAACCGCGAGTTTTTAGTTGCATCGTTGACTAAAAAGCCCGAAACCCACACGGGTGACGGAGTTTAAGAAAAAACCG
>JANNCH010000240.1:0-20726 GCA_031386315.1 Pseudobdellovibrionaceae bacterium | reverse complement strand
AGAAATATTTGCAAGCTGTCATTCTTATGCTTTAATCAATATTGGAACAGTATGTTCAGGTTGGCATCAATCAAGGATGAATTATGCACAAAAAAGTTCATTCGTTGCTAAAGAATCCGCTGGAATCGAAGCACCCGGAGTCGAAATGGCAGGCGTTTCAGTCGCTGTGGCATCAGCTGACGGAGCATCTGTCGCAGACAAATCAGAAATTGTGTCAGATGTTGCCGTTGAGTTTGTTTCACCAAGCGCATCTTCAGGCAGCTGATCTGTTGTAGGCACTTCATCTGTGCTTGCTGCCACATCAGTGCTTGTGCTTTCGCCCTCTAAGTTCTCTAGTTCTGCCGAGTCATACTCGCTTGCAGCCTCTGAATCTTGCTTTGAATCCTTAGATGTACAGCCCTGTAATGTAAGCGCAAGACTTACAGTTGTGATAAGCAAAAGAACTTTTTTGTGCATAATTCATCCTTGATTGATGCCAACCTGAACATACTGTTCCAATATTGATTAAAGCATAAGAATGACAGCTTGCAAATATTTCTCTGTCCTCTGGACTAATGTCGACTTTCCAAAAATTTAATTTTTGTGCCAACTTTGATTTTATTTTTCGCAAACCAGGACTTGTTCATTTCAAGCGCATACTTTGCAGGTTTCGCGCTCGGATAACTTGGGGGATTTTGCTCCATAAGGCTTGTGGCCTTCATTTCCTGGATGTCGATCAAGGTTGCATTTTTATCAAAATAGCCAATCGAAAGATCAACGAAAGTGTTCTTCATCCAAAAAGAGAGTGGCTTTTCAGTAGAAAAAATAAACAACATTCCATCGCTTACACCCAGACTTTTACGGTACATTAGTCCGAGTTCATGAAGCTCTTCATTGTCGGCAATTTCAACTACGATGGTCTTGGTGCCAACCTGGATTTTTTCTTTTTTAAATTTACTAACAGGCACTGCTGGCGCCTTGGCAAAGGCGCCCAGACTAAAGAGCAGGATTGCGAAGCATTTCAAGAGCGACGCCATAACGGACCCCTTTTGTAGAAACATAAAATCCTGAAAGCTTTAAGCCTTCGATGGTTTTAAGTAAAATCAACGTACCTATATATATGATATCCGCACGACCACCCAAGTTGTATTTTGTGCGCTTTTCTTCGACAGTAGTGGCTGCAAACTCGACCAGCCACTTTTGTAATTTTTCTTTTGTAATAAAATGGCCGTCGATTTTTTTTTCGTCAAAGCCGCCAAATTCGATAGCCGCAAGTGAAGTTGGCGTTCCGGCCACAGCAATAGCGCGATCAACTTTGGACTTATGAATTTTTTCAAGAACAGGCTTTAGTTGAGCTTCGATATATTGTTCGGCTTTTTCTTGCTCGACCCGAATGACTGGCTGAGAAGTAATCATTCTTTCAGTCAGACGTACACCACCGATATCAAGGCTTTGAGAAAATAATATGTTTTCAGCTTGTCCTTGAATTAGCTCGGTTGAACCACCACCAATATCAATAATCACCGAGGTTTGATTTTCATCGTGAAGCCCAACGGTTGCACCCTGATAAGTGATTCGAGCTTCGTCAGCCCCTGGAATAATCTGAATTGGTATAGAATACTTGTTTCCGATTTTAAATAGCTCAGAACCATTTTTTGCGTCACGGGCAGCCGACGTGGCCATGGCTAAAACTTTATCGACATTGTGTTTATCGATTTCAGTACGAAACTCAGCAAGACATTCTTCAGCGCGTTTTAAAGCGTCGGGATGAAAAGATCCTGTTTCGCCGACCCCTTGACCGAGGCGAACGACCTTTGCCAAATCACTGTGTACTTTCGTGATACCATTTTTAGCATCACCTTCGACAATCAAACACAAAAATGTATTCGTCCCTAAATCGAGGGCGGCGATCTTCATTTTAGTTTCTCCTGAAGAATTTTATTCACAAGCTCAGGGTTTGCCTGACCTTTCGATGCCTTCATGACCGCACCAACAAAAAAACCAAGAATATTTTTATTTTTTCCGGATCTATGATCTTCGACGTTTTGAACATTGGCCGCCAGAACTTCATCGACAATTTTTTCGATCACTGTAGGATCAGAAATTTGAGCTAAGCCCTTTTCTTTGATGATGGCAGCAGAGTCTTTACCCGTTTTCCACATCTCTAAGAAAACTGTTTTAGCTATTTTACCTGAAATTGCGCCGCTATCAATTTGTGCAATCAACTGACCTAGCTGTTGCGGCTTGATCGGAGAATTTACGATTTGTTTGTGGGCAGCGTTGAGTTCTCGCAACAATTCAGTCATAACCCAGTTAGAAGCGGACTTAAAGTTTTTACACTCTTTCGCAACAGCTTCGTAATAATCTGCAAGTTCTCTTTCGGTTGTAAGAACACCTGCATCGTATTCGGGAAGGCCTTCTGCTTGAAAGCGCTTTGCTCGAACCGAAGGCAACTCTGGCAATTCGGCTCGGAACTTTGCAATCATGGCTTCTGTGACAATCACCGGAAGCAAATCAGGATCCGGAAAGTACCTATAGTCTTCTGCATTTTCTTTTGAGCGCATTGAAGTTGTTTTATTTTTATCAGGATCCCAAAGGCGGGTCTCTTGAACAATTTTTTCACCGGCTTCGATGGCATCTATCTGGCGATCTATTTCATATTCGATCGCTTTTTCTACGAACCGAAATGAATTGATGTTTTTAATTTCAACTTTTGTTCCAAATGGGTCTTTTTCGGTTTTACGAACACTGACATTGCAGTCACAGCGCATGGAACCTTCTTCTAGATTCCCGTCACAGACATCAAGGTAGCGAACGATTTGACGAATTGTTCGGCTGTATTCTGCAGCCTCTTGCGGAGTGCGAATGTCTGGCTCAGATACAATTTCAAGTAAAGGAATGCCCGCTCGATTGTAGTTGATCAAAGTATAGTCACCATAGTGATTCGATTTACCAGCATCTTCTTCCATGTGTGCGCGCGTAATGCCAACGGTTTTTATTTGATCGCCTACTTTGAAAGTGATCGTTCCATTTTCGCATATTGGTTTATCGTATTGCGAAATTTGATAGCCCTTGGGCGAATCCGGATAGAAATAGTTTTTACGCGCAAATATTGATACGGGGCGAATGGCGCATCCTAATGCTAAACCAGTTTTGATCGAATATTCGACCGCTTTTTTGTTGATCACTGGCAGTGTGCCAGGCATTCCAACACTCACCGGAGAGGTGTTTTCATTATCACCGGCATCAAACTTTGTCGGGTCAGAACAAAACATTTTGCTCTGTGTATTTAATTGAACGTGAATCTCTATGCCGATAACGACTTCATACCCTCTATATGACATGGGGATGTTTTCCTTTCACAGGAGATGCCGACTCTAGCGCGAATCCAACGTTCAGCATTTTTTGTTCTTCGAAATGACCAGCTGTTAACTGAATCCCGATTGGCAGCCCCGTGGCCGAAATTCCAAACGGTACGCTCATGCCAGGTAGACCTGCCAAATTTGTAGAGGTCGTGAAGATATCATTCAAATACATTGCTAGAGGATCTGAAACTCGTTCGCCAATTTTAAAGGCCGGCGAAGTTGTCACAGGACTTAAAATAACGTCGCATTTTTTAAATGCTTCAAGATATTCGTTTGTGATGAGGCGACGCACTTGTCCGGCTTTATTATAATAGGCATCATAGTATCCGCTCGAAAGACAATACGTGCCCAACATAATACGGCGTTTGACCTCTTTGCCAAAACCTTCGCCCCGCGTGCGGCCGTAAAAATCATCTAAATGAATTGCTGAAAGATTTTTGATTTCTGAACGATATCCGTATTTGACTCCGTCGTATCGAGCTAGATTGCTCGAACACTCGCTAGAGGCTATCAAATAATAAACCGGCACTGCAAACTCTGTCATCGGTACAGAGACTTCAACAATTTCAGCGCCCATTTTTCTAAGTGCTTCAATTGAGTTTTCCACAGTCTTTTGCACATCCGCATTCAAGCCATCGGCCATGAATTCTTTCATAATGCCGATTTTCATACCCTTCATATTATCAGAAAGATTTTTATTCCAAGTGGGGACTGTTTTTAAAGAAGTCGTTGCGTCGCGCTCATCGTGACCTGAAATCACTTCCATTGTAAGCGCAGCATCTTTTACTGAACTTACCATGGGGCCCGCTTGATCTAGTGAAGAGGCATAGGCAATAATTCCATAACGACTTACGCGGCCATATGTGGGCTTCACACCAACGATTCCGCAAAAACTCGCAGGCTGGCGAATCGAACCGCCCGTATCTGTCCCTAAAGTACCAACAACAAGTCGAGCCGCCTGGGCCGCTGCCGAGCCACCCGATGAACCACCCGGGACACAATCTAAGTTCCAAGGATTTTTCACCGGACCTGCAAACGATGTTTCGTTGCTAGAGCCCATGGCGAATTCATCTTGGTTGAGTTTTCCCATGACAACAATACCAGCTTTTTTCAAACGATCCACAACTGTAGCATCATAAGGCGGCACAAAGTTTTCTAGAATTTTTGAACCCGCCGTGGTTTTTAAACCTTTTGTGCAAAACATTTCTTTGATACCAAACGGGACACCCGCCAAGACGCCTACGTTTTCGCCCTTGGCGATACGCACATCAATTTGTTCGGCTTCTTGAACGGCCAATTCATTGAGAGAGGTAAACGAATTTAATTTTTTATCTAGGCTTTGAATACGGCCTTGGAAGTGCACGGCAACTTCTTTGGCGCTAATTTTTTTAGCCGCGATGGCGTCTGCAATATCTGTCATTGAGGCAAAGGTTAAATCCATACGAGGCCTCCTATACGACCGGTGGTACTTTAAAAAGGTTGCCAGCTTTATCGGGGGCGTTCGCCGTCATTTCTTCAGGCGTGAACTCGACTTTCGCAACATCATCGCGCCAGTAGCCTTCGATTTCGGTCGGCGTCACCATTGGAATAACTTCTTTGGTATCTACTTTTGAAATTTGTTCGAAAAAGCCCATGGCCTTTGAAAGTTGAGAACTATACTCTTGGGCTTCATCGTCTGTGATGTGCAATCGCGCTAGCTTTGCAATGTGCTCGATGGTTTTTTTGTCAATCATGGAGTTCTCCTTAGCGGTAGACTCAAAGTTCATAAACTAATCAATTTCGTCTGATTAGTCACTGGCAGACATCATAATGAACCTAGCAACGCACGGCAATAGTCTGTGAACATCCGCAATGCTTTTGGTACAAGAACTGTATGTCGAAAAAACGCCACGAAGAGCTTAAAAAAATCATATCCGGTCACGATTACCAGTACCACGTCCTGGACCAACCCTCTGTATCCGACTTTGAGTATGACAAGCTTTACAGTGAGCTTTTAGCTTTAGAAAAAAATGTAACGGGGTTAGACCTTAGCAACTCTCCGTCACAAAGGGTTGGAAGCACTCCATTGGATGCATTTACAAAAGTGCCACACAGGTTGCCGATGTTGTCTTTGGCCAATAGTTATTCACCAGAAGATATTCTTGAATTCGATGAGCGAGTTAAAAAATTTCTAAAAACTGAAGATGATATCGAATATTTTGCCGAACCAAAGTTTGATGGGCTTTCCATGGAGCTTGTCTATGAAGAGGGTCTATTAGTTCGTGCCATCACTCGGGGCGATGGTACAACTGGTGAAGATGTTACCCAAAATGTAAAAACTATTAAATCCATTCCGCTGCGCTTAGATATCAAAAATCCACCGTCTATATTTGAAGTACGCGGCGAAGTTCTTATGATGAAAAAAGATTTTGCAAATCTTAACGAAACTCAGCAAGAAAATGGGCAACAGACTTTTGCAAATCCTCGAAATGCTGCTGCAGGAACCATTCGCCAACTGGATTCTAAGATTGCGGCCTCTCGGCCCCTGCGATTTTTTGCTTATGCCCTTGGCGCGACAGATGGAATTGAATTTAAAACTCAAGAGGACATTGGTAAAAAATTTAGTGAGTTGCAAATACCGACAGTTGTCACTAGCCAGCTGCGACTAGCTCTTGTCTGCAAAAATGCACAAGCAGCCGTCGACTATTACTATGAAATCGAAAAGCTACGTCCCCAATTGCCATTTGATATTGATGGGATTGTGATCAAGGTGAATTCAATGCACACACAGGATGATTTGGGACTGGTCGCACGAAGTCCACGCTGGGCAACGGCCGCTAAATTCAAACCCGAGCAGGCATTCACTGTTGTTGAGGACATCATCGTTCAAGTGGGTCGAACAGGCGCCATCACCCCCGTGGCAATCATGACCCCCGTCAAAGTGGGCGGTGTTACAGTTACAAATGCTACATTACACAATCAAGATGAAATCGATCGCAAAGATGTTCGCATCAATGACACTGTCATTTTACAACGAGCAGGTGACGTGATCCCTGAAATTGTTTCGGTTGTCTTAGATAAGCGGCCAAAAAATTCAAAACCTTTCTTACTGCCTACAAATTGTCCAAGCTGTGGCAGCCCCACACAGCGTGCCGAAGGCGAAGTTGTCACTCGCTGTGTGAATCCACTCTGTATTTCTGTGATCAAAGAGTCCTTGAAACATTTTGTAGCAAGACGGGCCATGAACATCGACAAAGTGGGGGATCGCTTAATTGAAACACTTGTTGATCATAAATTGCTCACGCGTTTTTCAGATTTTTATCGATTAACTAAAGAGCAAGTTCTTTCGCTCGACCGACAGGGCGACAAGTCCGCCGATAATATTATTAACAGCATCGAAGACAGCAAAAATCCAACCCTTGCCAGATTTATATTCTCTCTCGGAATTCGTTTTGTGGGTGAACAGACAGCTAAACATTTAGCTGACCACTTTTTGACAATTGAAAAATTTATTGATGCCAGTGATGAAGAGCTATTGCTAGTTCCAGAAATTGGTCCCAAGGTCGCAAAATCTGTTCAGGATTGGATTCAAAATCCAAAATTAACAAAAGAAATCAAAGAAATGCTTAAGCTCGGTGTAAAGATCTCGAATCCCACTCGCGCCGAAGGTGGAAAGCTGTCAGGAAAAAGTTTTTTGATCACCGGAACATTGCCTGTGAAGCGTGATGATGCCAAAGACATTATCGAAAAAAATGGCGGTAAGATTTTAGGCTCTGTCTCATCAAAACTTAATTACCTGGTTGTGGGTGACGACCCTGGTTCAAAAGTAGAAAAAGCACAGGGACTTGGCGTCGAAATTATCTCATGGGATCAACTACAAGCACTGCTAAGCTAGCGATTCTGTCTTATTTTGAGATTGCATAAAAGGCCCATTGTCGCCCTATAGATTCCTAGACCTTTGTCCGATATGATAAGGTAACAAGGGGACACTATGGGTAGTCGTATGCTCAAACTAAAAGCAACGAGTCGTTCTATATTCAAAGTGGGCATTCTTTTGTTTTTTTCAATTCCGCAGTTAGGTCTTTCACGTGTGACCCCCTCTTCTCCGAATGATCATTCTGTTAATACTTCCATGCGAAAAGCCGCTAACTGTACTTATTTGGGTGCACAAGTTTCTGCAATGATAGCTGGTGTTCATCTTCAGTTGGCCAAAGAGGCCCTAGAAGATGGGCAATTAAATCAAGCTGCTGTCTCGACATTGCTTGGGGCAAAGTACGCGGATGATTCGCAGAAATATTTAGAGTCTACGAAAGACGCTCTGACAGCCGTCGACAATACCTCTGCCACGACAGCAAAACAAAATGCCACTTTGCCCGGCCAAATTTCAACTTCGATTAAACAAAATCTCGCAGTTTTAGAAAAAGGCGAAGGCGACTTTAAATATGTTCCTAAAGATAAACTAGTCACCATTGACGATAAGACTTACAAAGAAAGTGATATGATATCATCGGCATCAATGGTTAAGGCCGGCTTTTCTCAAGATTTTGCCGACGAAACGGTCGAGAGAATTCAACTTGTTGAGAAAAAAGTAGCTGATGTGGTGGGTGATCCAACAAAACTTGCCGCCTGTAAGGCTGAAGTCTTTGTTGATCCATCGACGACAACTACACCAGGCTTAACTACTTCGACTGCCCCAAACTTTGCCAGCGCTTCGCCAGCCGCAACCTCTGCAAACGCGACATCAATTATACTCACACCTTTGGATGCCGCCCAGGCCTACAGTGTGAATTTCAATGGCGAGCCCATTGGGGTCACTTCTGCGAAAATATTTTCAACGGTGACTCGTCGGTATGCAGACATCGCGAACAAGGGTGAGTTTATCGAAACCCCTACCACTTCTGTTGCTTCAGGCCCAGCTGTAGGCAAATAGCGTCTACGTCAGAACCTTACCTGTCGAAAAATGAATTTATTTTTTACGTATTTATGTGCGCAGACATTCTGCTGCTGAGTATTTCAGAAATAAAAACAGCGATGGCCCCACCGGAGTCATCGCTGTTTGATTTAGTTTTTTACAGAAAAACTAGATGTGGTCGATTACGATATCACGAGCCATAACGGTTTTGCGGCCGTCAGACTTAGCGCTCTCAACACCTTTTAGGCAAAGTTGTTCAATAGCTTTGCTGAGTACGTCGATCGTCTCTGCAGACGTATTCATTCCGCCTTTTTCTTTGATCAATTTTTTAACTTTGCTAGTTACAACAAGAACTTCAGCCATATCCATACCTCTCCCTAACGTTTGAATTTAACATTAAAAGGTTTGCATATCTGAAAGGTGATTGACAATTGGATTTTTATTCTGCACTGCGCTGTTTTTAGCGGTTCATGAGAATTTCTGATCGGCCATCGAGATATTTAAAGAGTTCGGCCTGACGGTTTGAGCCTTCGTTGGGCGATAGCCATACAAAGGTTTTTTGATCAATCGGCTGAGTGCATTCGACGTCCAAAAATGCTGGTGACCAGCATCCAGAGTTTAAATGTTCAACTGATCCTATGATTTCATGACGCGTGTGATGTGTGTGCCCATAGATAACGCGTTTTACTTTTGTAATGGCACTTGTCATAGCAAGAATTCGATCATCGGGCTCTTTGTAGCTAGAAACCATCGATGTCACAGACTTTGTATAAAACAAGAAAAACGGCAACAGGATAAAGAGCGGTATAAACGCCCAAAAGAATGAGACGTCATATACAGAACGAACGAACACAAACAGCTGAAAAATTAAAAAGAACGCAATCATGATAAAAAATGCACGATCCAACCAGAGTTCTCGAGCAAGCAATATAGGTTTGCTGGCCGCAGGGGCCACAAAAAGTTCTTTCATTTCACGCACCATGCGCGGATCGGCGTTGGATTTTTCAGAAATTTCTTCAACACGATCTTCAATACTCAACGGATTGCGAATCGGAGCCGACAATCGATCGACGAACGAAAAGTAAAGTGTTGCGATAGACCCCCAAAACCAGGTCAGAACCAACTCTGGTTGGGCGCGCCAGATATATTTAAAAAAGAACATCGCATACTGTCGCATACTCATAATGTAGTTCGAATCGACGTGGGGATTAAAAAAGCCCATGCCGTTCATAATATAGCGACAAGCCAAGTTTCCGAATGGAAGCTTCAGGGTTACATAGTTATAACCACGCATGAATGGATTCACGGGATCTTCACACATACAGTACGGATCGTATTGATTTCCATGTTCAATCAAAGTGTCTTGATTGCTAATATAGAACCACTCAACAAAACGAACTTCCGATTTTTTATTGTCCGGCAAATTGAGGTTGTGCAAAATCTCTTGCTGCACATCTGGATAGTGTAACTCTAGATCATGGTTACCGATAACAAACACGGCCCGATGGCCGCGCATAATAAAGGCGCGCAAGGACTGAACAAACTCGATGTGATCCTTTAAAATTACCTGAATTTTATAGCGTGATTTTTCAGCCTTGGGGCTGAGGCCTCGGCGCTTTTCTAACCAATTGACGTAAAACGTTGGCTGCTCGGGTATAGACATTACACTATCGAAATCAAAAATATCGCCGTTTAATACCAATTCAATAGATTCGCCCTTGGCTTTTTCTTCGATATGTTTCAGAAACGTTGTAAAGGCATCGTCGAAAAAAAATTCACGGGTTTTATACTTTTTCCAAAGTGGAAATTGAGGGTTGATTGCCTGCGCCTCGCAAAGATGCAAATCACTGATAACCGCAGTGTATTTTGCTGAGCGAAAATCTGGGTAAGAAAAAGAAGTAGGCAACTCATCCTCCAGCTAATATGATCTAGCAGATGAGCCAATATATCAAGAACCTAAAAGAACCCATCGCCATCATCGGAATGGGTAAAAGCGGTGCCGCTGCAAAAAAACTACTTCTAGCCTCAGGTAGGGCTGCGTCTGAACTTTATACTTTTGATGGTAAGCAGAGTGATGCTCAATTCAGCAACCCAGATAAAATGATCTCTGAAATTAAACCCCAGACCTTTGTTATTTCACCTGGTGTACCACTTTCTTTGCCTTGGATTCGAGAATCTCGTAAAAACGGAATTCACATAACCAGCGAAATCAATTTGGCCTGCTCTGTTTTAAAAAACGAAAACTTAATTGGCGTAACTGGCTCTGTGGGTAAAAGCACCACCGTTTCAATTCTTGAGGCTGGAGTAAAGTCTTTTTCAAAGACGGCATTTGTTGGTGGTAATCTTGGGACGCCATTTTCTGAATACGCAACTGATGTTGTGACTGGTAGTCGCCCCCATGCTGACTGGGTTGTGCTCGAGCTTTCAAGTTATCAGTTAGAAAATTCTGAGCTTCTTAAGTTAGACTTATCTGCGATTACATATTTCACAGCTAATCATCTAGAACGCTATGATAGTCTTCAAGAGTACTATGAAACAAAGTGGAAGATCGCCAGCATCACTCGCAACGAAGTCATTTTGAATCAGAACGGCGGTGATTTGCATGACTTTTACCAAGGTAAAAATTCTGGCAACATTATGTGGGCTGAGCCTCTAAATCCAGATCTAACAGAATTTCATTTAAAAAATGCCAAGTTGCTGGGCAAACACAATCAAGACAATCTGGCGATGGCGGCACTTCTTGCGCTTCGCGCACGCTGGCCCGCAAGCAGCATTCAGGCGATGAAAGAATTTACCGGATTACAACATCGACTTGAGAACCTCGGCGAGATCAAGGGCATTCGCTTTATAAATGACAGCAAAGCAACTGCTTTGGATAGCGTTTTGATTGCCGCAAATGCAACAATTGAAACACGCAAACCAAACAGCACAGTCTATTTTTTACTCGGCGGAAAAGACAAAGGTCTGCCATGGGAAACAATGACAACTCTGGGGTCCATTCCTAAAACCACTTTTGTATTTTTTGGAGAGTGCCGACTGTCTGCCCAAGAAAAATCAAAACTGCCGGGTGCTTCATACACACAATTAAAAGACGCTATCCATGATTGTCTTAGCAAAGCCAAGGCAGGCGATACTATTCTATTAAGTCCTGGCGGAACCAGTTTAGACGAATTTAAAAATTTCGAGGCTCGTGGAGATTTTTTTAAATCTGAAATCGCACTATTCGCGAAAACTTAAAACAGACAATGTATTCACGTCGACAGGCAGAACCTTCGAATAAATTTTTTGTGTTTTCGCGCCCACAACTACCAACTCATGTGTATCGGCTGGGACATTGTACAAAATAAAACCGCCCCCGGCTATACCCGTGGTGTTTTGTAAAATCTTACCCTGCATATCAAAATACACAATATTTTGCGTCTCGAATTTATCGTAGCCTGCAATGTAGACTTCAAAATTTTCGTCCGGTACAAATCCTACAACTATTCCCGTATCAGCCGTATCGTTGATTTTTAAGAACGTTTTGATATTTGTCAGCCACGACCACTGCACCATTGGTAAATGTATAAAGCTGTCTTTATCGTTATAAATAAATCGAGCTGGTAGGTAGTCATTTCCATGCACAACGGCTCTGATAAGGCCGACACGATTCACCTGGGGTAAAAGCAAGACCGAGCTACCATCTGTTACTTCAATTTCGTGCTCAATGCTTTGCAAAGTCACGTTCGCTGCCAGTGCTGTACCCGTAAAGGCATCAAAGATTCGCATGGGGACTGATTCAATTTTGATTGAGTTTTCTATATCCGCTAAAGCAACAGATCCGACTTCGACAACAACGTTCTGGTAACCAAAAATGGATTCTCCACGCATGGCTACCAATGATTGAAAGCCTTCGCTCACGTCAATGAACACATAAAGTCCGTTTTCTGTTGTTTCGGCTAGTTTCGGATCCGGCAACATAAACTGATTGAAATAAATTGGCAGCAGTTCTTCGTTACCCTCTAGATGTACTTTAATTCCAGAGATGGCCTTGGTGTCTTGGCTCACTTTACCCCAAACGACAGTTCCCAATTGCTCTTGAATGCTTGTGTCTGTCAGCGCAACAATTTTTTCACTGTTAACAATTTCTTTCAGCGCTTGAATCATCGATGTAGGAAACATCGGTGCATTGAATTCTTCGCCCGAAGTCACCAAGCTTGCTGTTTGCATATATCGTGGGGCCGCAACCCGCAAAACTGTCGATGAGCCTTTGGCCATTTTTTCCATCGAGATTCGACCATCTTTGGTCACATTCATCTCTTCAACACCTTTTAATAGTGTCGCAATTGTTTTTGGTGGCGCTGAGTTGTCGGTTTTATTTTTATAGAAATCGGAAGCAAAACCCATCACGCTTTCGTGAGGTAATATTTTTAATTTCGGTCCTAAAATATCACCACGGTTTGTATCTAGGCGGGCAATACGAATGCTGCCTTCGCCTAAGATCTTTCCAGCACGATCTACAAGTTTTGCTTCGATACTTCCTGATGGCTCTTGAACTGCAATATTATAGGTTCCCTTTTGCAAATCGACGCGGCCAATTTCTCGTGCAACACCTTCGTTGGTGCGACGAACCTCAATATAATGATCATTCGTTACAGCCAGGCCGCCTGTTATTTCAATAGGACCAGAAATGTTTTTTGTTGTTCCTAAAAATCCGTTGGCAGGTGAATTGTCTGTGCGACTTTCACTACCACTTGCTTGCCCGCGAACAACTTCTGTTGAACCCTGCGGAATGCGATCCCGAGTTTGTCCTAAAGCATCGGTACCTGCGACGTAAACCTTTGGTTTTTTTATGGTCTCGGTTGATTCAACAATCTGACTTCCTGGTTTCATGTAGCCAGCTTCAACCAATTTCTTTTCAACTTCAGTGGACCAATCAGGAACACTCCAGTCTTGATCAAGAACTTCTGATTTTATTTGCGCTTGCGCAATGATCTGTTGCTGTTTTGAATTCAAAGTCTGGTTGAATTCTTTTTTCCATTCTTCGTGTTGGACAAGGGCTTGTACAAGTTCTGGCTTTTTTGTAATCACCAGCTCATTCAGTACTAATCTTTGAGTTTTTATTTTCGCCGGAGCCAAGGACTTAGATATTCCACCACCAGCAACTAATTGTGTTGCTGGAACAGAGTCCATATACGACCAATTTTTATTTGCCGTATTTTTAGAAAAATTATTTACTTCTTCGAAAGCAATGTGTGGTGGTGATGATTTTTGTGCACGGATAACCAAAGCTTCATAAATAGGAATGAATTTTACTCCGCCCAATTTATTAGGACTGAGAAAAGAAAGCATTAAAACCGCAATCGGCCAAATCCATTTCAATTGCAAATTCACTCCGCCGGCCAACACAAATAGCCAGTGTATTCTAAGTAGTCATCCTGACTACTCTTTTAATGATAATTAGAATGATCTGAAGTCGTCAATAACGTTACGATTGCCGAGACTTTGGTTAAGGGCTTTTTTGATCTTTTCAGCAATAGGTCTGGCTTTGGCTTCATCTTTATCGAAAAACATGAACTTGCCATCTTCGCCACGGTCTTCAATGATGACTTCGACCTGAAGGTCATAAGGACGTCGATCACCCAAAATACTGACTAGGGTGTAGTATCGCTCAGTGGCCATCTCGAGACGACCAATGAGGTTACCTTTTTTATCATAAAACTTAGAGTAGAGTTCACGCCCGTCGGGGCTCACAAGACGGGGCTCACCAATAACTGTCACAATGGCTACGCGTGTTTCGCTTACCCCCAAAGGAGTTTCCTGTAAGATAACTCCAGTTCTGCAACCAGACATTAGTACGGGAATTGTAAGCGCAAACAACCAAGCCAATCGTTTCATTATTTTTTTGTGCCCTTGTTCCAATCATCCATAAATTGTTTGATGCCTTTGTCGGTCAAAGGATGATTAGTCAATTGTTGCATGACTTTAAAAGGGATTGTAGCGATATCCGCGCCCATTTCTGCGGCCATTTGGATATGCAAGGGTCCACGAACGCTTGCAACCAGGACTTCAGTATCAAAATCATAGTTCTGATAGGTATGGATAATCTGACTAACCACGTCCAAACCATCAACACCAATGTCATCAAGACGTCCAACGAAAGGAGAAACCATTGTAGCACCAGCTTTGGCAGCCAAAAGTGCCTGCACCGGAGAGAAGATCAACGTGACGTTGGTCTTAATGCCATCAGCTTTAAATTTCTTAACCGCAATCATTCCGTCTTCACACATCGGAACCTTAATCACAACATTGCTAGCAATCTTCGCAAGCTCAAGCCCTTCGCGGTACATTTCATCCGCTTTCAAGCTAATAACCTCAGCCGAAACGGGCCCTGTCGTTTCTTTGCAAATATCTTTAATAATATCAAAAAACGGACGCCCCGCTTTTGCAATCAAAGTTGGGTTCGTAGTAACCCCATCAACCCAGCCACGCATATTAGCCTGACGAATCTCTTCAATATCAGCCGAATCAATAAAAAATTTCATAAAAACTCCATTAGTAGTGAACAAAAAAATAAATTAGCAGTCAGGTTTCCAGGACGCAAAACCGCGAACCCAAATACCACAAAATCAAGCAAGTTCACAAAGTACACGAATGCAAGGCGGAAGCCCTTAAATTTTTTGTAGGCGTACTTTATGTACGTCGGAAAAAAATTTGAGGGTTTCCAACACAGCAGGCGTGTGCTTTGTGGACTTGCGTCTTTAGATATCAAGGAGGGTGCGCCCTTGCAAGAAGAACTCCGTATCAATTGAAACTCTAGCGCCCCGAGAAATTTCGCTGAGCGTTTTTTGATAGACCGGGTGCTCGTATTGTCCCCACGCTTCGGCGGCGCAGTGGATTATAAGTGAGTCCGTATGCAGCTCTGGATACGGCAACGTTAACCGTGGAGACATTAAAATAAGGTCGTCAAAGGCTAGAAGCATAACTTGGACTCGTTTATCAACTGTGTCCAGAACTTCCATCGTTTTTTCTGGTTCTAGCTGAGTGATGATTTTTACAACAAATTCCATACTTGCATTCAGGTCTACATGATCCACACTTTTAAATCGTTTATAGATCGAAGAGATTTCAACGAAGCGAAATGCTGTGCTCAAAGATTGAAGAATCATTTGCATGCGCTGAGGTCCGCACACAAGATCTGTTGAAAAATGAATAAGGGCTCCGTGTGAAATTTGCTTCATGCTTATTCGCCGAAAAGGCAGTCTTTCACCGCATAAAATCCAGGTTTTTTATTGCACAACCAGCTGGCCATTTGCACAGCACCTTTGGCGAATACTTGCCTATTGAGCGCTGTGTGTTCAAAGGTTATGACCTCTTCTTCAGACATGGCAAAAATTTTGTGCACGCCAAATACGCCACCACCACGAATGGCTAGGGGCTCTGGCAATTTGCGGCCCACAGCTTTTTGTAGGTTTTCCTGCATTGTGATTGCGGTTCCCGAAGGTTTGTCTTTTTTGTGAATGTGATGGATTTCTTCAATTTGAAAATCAAAATTTTTCAATGACGAAAATACCTTAAGGGCCTCATTCACAACGGCAACACCCAAACTCATGTTTGACGACCACAAAATGGGGATTTTTTCGGCGGCCACCTGCAGTGATTTTTTTTGTTTTTCATTCAGCCCAGTTGTGCCGCAGACAACAGGCGTTTTGTTCGCTACTGCAAGCTTAAGTATATTTACTAGGGCCTCGGGGGTCGAAAAGTCTATCCAGACATCGACCAGTTTTGCTTTTTTAACATCGACCTTATCTTTGCTACCCAATGCCAATAGCACTTCTAAATTTTTAGTGCTCTCTATGACTGCAATAATTTCTTTACCCATTCGTCCGGTAGCACCAAAAAGGCCCACTTTAATTTTTTTCATTTAAAGAACTCCGGCTTTTTGCATTTCAGCTTTTAGGTCTTTTGCCAAATTGGCATCCATTTCAACCAGCGGTAGTCGCAATTCAGCGCTCGCAAGAATGCCCATAAAGTGCAATGCCATTTTAACTGGTATTGGGTTTGCTTCTACAAAAAGTAAATCAATCAATCGCATGTATTTTTGGATATCTTGACGTGCTTTTTCAATTTCGCCGGACTCTTTCCATTTTTTCCATTGTACCATTTGTTTTGGAATGATGTGCGTTGCTACAGAAATAACTCCGTGACCACCGATGTTTAAAAATTCAACGTAGGTCCCATCATCACCTGAAAGCATTACAAAGTCCTTGCCACAACTCTTGACGATCTCTGTGGCGAAATCGATTTTACCGCTGGCTTCTTTGATTCCGCGAATGCCCTTTATTTCACTGAGTGCCTTTATAGTATCTGTCTGCAGTGCCGTGATTGTTCTGCCAGGAACATTGTACAAAATAGTCGGGATCGCGATAGACTCAGCTACCTTTTTAAAATGCTTATAAAGGCCCCGCTGTGGAGGCTTGTTATAATATGGAACAACCACCAACACAGCATCTGCCCCAAGCTTTTCAGCTTTTTGCGAGTCTTCAATGGTTTTCGCCGTGTCGTTAGAGCCCGTGCCCATGATCAACGTGCTTTTTCCACCTGTGAATTTTTGAGCAATTTCGAAAATGCTATGTTTTTCTTTTTCATTTAGCACAGGGCTTTCAGCCGTTGTGCCATTGATTACAAAGCCATCAATTCCAGCATCTAGTTGTTGTTTCAACAATTTTTCAAAAGATACAACATCGACTTTTCCTTCAGAAAAGGGTGTAACTATGGCTGTAAAAGTTCCTTTTAAATTTTTCATAAAAACACCTCTAGTGAATATTTGAAATCACCGACAAAGACAGCATCACCCTCTAAAAATGGGCGGTCTTGCTGTGGTATAAAACTTACCTTAAGATTCCCGCCCGGCATTGCAACTTCAACAGTATTAATTTTTACTTGCTCATGATGAACCAAGGCGGCAGCAACAGCACCTGTCCCACAAGCCAAGGTATAATCCTCAACACCACGCTCAAAAGTGACTGCCTTAATTTTGTTTTCATTGTCTACCGAATAGAATGTAACGTTTGAGCCGTGGGGTTGAATGTCGGGGTGGTTTCTGGCCTCTTTAGCCATTTCTTTCATCGAAGAAGCCATCGTTATATTATGTAGTTTTTGTACAAGGTGCGGGACACCTGTATTTACGAAAGCAAACTTTTCTAAGTTAGATTGATGTATACGAAGCTCAATATCTTTTTGAATCCATTTTACTGACGGCATCTGCACACGTATCCCGTCATCACCAAGCATATTGGCATCTATTAGCCCCGCGCCGGTTTTGAATTTAAAGTGCGAGCGTGATTTGTTTTCTAAATACACATAGCTATATCGCGCGGCACAGCGAGCTGCGTTTCCGCACATTTCAGCTGTGGACCCATCTGAGTTATAAAAATCCCAATCATAGTCAGCTTGGCCAGTGCCCTTGCTTAAAATCAACAGACCATCGACTGAAAGTCCCAAAGTTTTTCCACATATAAGTTTGGCAAATTCTGCGCGAGGCATTTTAATTTGTTCTTCAAAATCATTCCACGCAGTATTGACCGTGCTTACTAAAGCAAATGTATTACCGGCCCCAGACATTTTGGTAAAAACTATCGGTAGAGTGTTCACGATCACTCCCGCGATGAGTCTGATTTGTCTTCAGTCTTCTCTTCGAGCTTGTAGTTGTATTTATTTTTGACCGGCGGCTTGTTTGCTTTTTTATCTGTGTAAATAGGTTCGCCACGACCAATCGGTGCGGGGACTAAGGGTGCCGTTGGCTTTCCTTTGACTCCACAGCCCAATAAGCAAAGAACACAAAAAATAGTTACTAATTTATTCGTTTCCACTGATTTCCATTTCGGCCTTATGGCGACAGAGCATCGGATCCATCATATACTGTCTATACAAGTACGCAGAAATGTTTTTGCAGGTCATCACGTATTTTTCAGCCAAAGCGGGGCTTTTCTTTTTATTCAGCTGGTCAATTTTCCAAAGCCAGTAGTCAATTTCAGGATATTGAGGGTCGATTTTTTTAAGCGCATTCAATGTTTCTGCCGCTTTAAGCATATTTTTGTCTTTAATTTGTTTTTCTGCCTCTAAAATCATCCAAAACTTGCTCAGCGCAGATCTTTTCATGTCGATGACCTCGGCGCCCTTAGCAAAAACAGGCAGCTTCGACAGGCAATAGGCGGCTTGAGAGTGGACCAAATTCATTTCTTCAAAATGGGGATTTATGCTGCGCTGTTTGATGGTGATTTCTTCGGCGCCCGAGCAATCCGCTTTGGCGATAAGCAACCGTGCCTGCTCGAGTGCCAACAAAATATTGTCGGGTTCAATTCTTTGGGCCTCTGCAATTTTTTGCAAGGACTGAGAAAGGTCCGTACGCTTCAGTGTAATGGCAACCTCATAAAGTTGCTGCGTTTTATCGCTAAAAAAGACTGTTGCTAGTTCATTGAGGCTTTTTTTAAGTTCAACGTTAGCTATATTTTTTGGTGTTTCTTTTGAAATAGCATTCGATAAAATATTCATGGCTTGCTGCCGATCTTTTTGCAGCGCCAGATTCTGAGCTTTGGCAATAATGTCTTGGTACGTCTCGGATCTAGAGACTTTGACGCCTTGAGAGTAGGCAATACTGGCAGAAAAAAGAAGAGCTGCCATAACAGCAGCTCTTTTCATTAAACCAAACAAGATTAATTCTTTTTGAATGATTTAAGTGCAACTGTCACTTTTCCAAGTTGGCTTGGAGAGATCTGTTGGATCATGCCAGACATAGGGATAACTTGTGGGTTGATCCAGATGTTTGATTCTTCGTTTTTTGCTTTGTCGTTAACAACAACGTGGATGCAATCAAATGTACCTGCTGCCACTGTGATTTTATCTTCAGTTGCAGAGATCACTTCCATGTCTTGTTTTGGAATTTCTTGCTCTTTTCCGTTCACTAGCATTTTTTTGATTTCGCCAGTGTTTGGATCAATAAGCATTTCAGCTTTTTGTTTTCCAGCAAATCCAAGATCCATATCTTGATCCATCCAAATGCCTTCTGCATTGTTTGAACGAACAGACATAACCATAGATCCTTTGATGAAACCCATGTTCACAGAGTAAGAACCTGTGTCGCCTGGTTTCCAATCAAGGCCCAATGTGTGTGCTTGTGAAAAGATAACTGTTTGTGTTTGAGCAACAATGGCATCAACAATCGTTGGTGCAGCCACTGCATTTACCGAGAAAGCCAGAGCTAAAGAAGCGATAATCGCTTTGATCATAAAATTCCTCCTTGAAATTTTTAACTTGGTCTTAATCAGATCATGATCACGACTAGAGTCAAGCTTTCAGAGGAGGATCCTATTGCTCTTTGTAACTTGTGACGAGGACTTGACGCGGCTTGCTGCCATTAGCTGGACCTACAACGCCTTCTTTTTCAAAAATTTCAATGATTCTAGCAGCGCGTGGATAACCTAAACGGAAACGTCGTTGAATTAAAGAGGCGCTGATTTCTTTAAGCTCTGACGCCCAAGATAAAATTTCATCATATCTTTCATCGTGCTCTTGATCGCCACCGAATCCATCGCCACCAAAGGCACCTTCACCATTTTCATTGCCTGAAAATCCATCCAGAGCTTTCATCGCAATCGGATCATATTCAGGCTCTGCTTGGTTTGACCAAAAATTCACAACATTTGAAATTTCTTGATCTGACAAATAGGGCCCGTGGTGACGAGTCGGCTTGCCCACACCCGGAGCTTGAAACAACATGTCTCCGTTCGGAAGCAAGCGCTCTGCCCCAGAGTCATCGATAATAATACGCGAATCCATTTTTGAAGCGACCTTAAGTGCCACACGACCTGGAATATTTGTTTTAATCAAACCCGTTACAACATCTTTACGCGGTGACTGCGTTGCCAAAATTAAATGGATTCCGCAGGCACGAGCTTTTTGTGTTAGTCGTTGGATGGGCTCTTCAATCCCTTGTTTTTCTGTGATCATTAGATCTGCAAGCTCATCCACGACAATAACAATGTAAGGTAGCATTTGATAATAGTACTGATCAAGTTTGCCGCGGCCCTCTTCAAGTTCTAAATTAATTTTTTCGTGCTCTTCAATTTCGGCCTTAGTAAGTTTGTTCACTTTTTCATTAAACATTTCAATCTTGCCAACACTAAATTTTGATAAAGATTTATAACGTTTTTCCATTTCGCGAACGGCCCATTTCAAAGCCGTTGAAGCTTTCTTGGGCTCAGTCACATGGGGCAGAATCAAATGCGGAATATTTGCGAAGGGCGCTAAATCGACCATTTTGGGATCGATCAAAACCAAACGCAAAGTTTTCGGAGAATGTTTAAATAAAAATCCAATGATTGTTGATACTGTAAAAACAGATTTTCCTGATCCCGTCGTACCCGCTATGAGAAGATGCGGCATTTTGCGAAGATCGACAATGCGAGGTTCACCATTAGTTTGCTTTCCTAAAGCGATTGGTAATTTTAAAT
>JANNCH010000220.1:0-4527 GCA_031386315.1 Pseudobdellovibrionaceae bacterium | reverse complement strand
GGTAAAACAGTTTTGAAGCTCTGTGAAAAAGACTATGATATGTGCGATCTTCAGGGCTCGTGTATTTATACGACAGCAACGGGCGAGCGAAAGCTGTATAACTTTATTAATAAAGTCCCCAACAAAGTTGAAAAAATTAAGACTGTAAAAGGCAAAAAAGTAAAAACCCTGGTTGATTCAGGCCCTGCGATTAGCAGATTCAAAGAAACAACTTTGGATGAATGCCCTTACGGATATGGTGTTGAAAAAATTTGCCTTGATCCTTACAACACTGTGGCCGCTGATCTCAGTGTAAAAGGCAAAGACGGCAAGCCATTGCATAAAGTTGGCGATGTTATCTTTGTACCAAGCATGGTGGGCGTTCCATATGCGGGCAAAGTACATGATGGTTATTTTACGATTCGAGATCGCGGTGGCGCAATTGATGGGCCGGATCGTTTTGATTTTTTTACGGGACCTAACTGTGATGTCGGCAATGGAAATCCGTTTGCGATGAAAGGCTTAGGCCGTGGGCCGCCAAAAAAACCGAAACCAGGCGAGCCAATACCCAAGCCTCCTCCGCCGATTCCTTACACGGTTATTACGAATGAAAATGATGCCGCCACAATACGTGGACGCAGGCTTTACCCGTCTGTTCCACCAGTAACTTATACATACCGTGATGAAAATGGAAAAATTGGTGTGAAGACATTGGGTGGCGGACAATAAAATGGGCAAGCTCAATAGGAGCTCGCCCGCCTGATCTTACTTAGCAAATTACTTAGCTACAGAAACTGTTAGTTGGCATATACGAATGCCTTTAAAAACATTTACTTTGATATTCAAAGATGTAGAAACTTTGCTTTGTTCAACATATCCAGCAGCTGTGTAAGTAATCGCCTTAATCAAAGCATAACCCGGGCCTGATTCATTATCGCTTTCTAAAAGCGCGATTCTGATGGCTGTTGTATTAGATTGAGCATCGTACTTAGCCGAACGCACAGCCGCTTTATCAGTTGCACATGGGATGTTTGTAGTAGAAGCCATTGCTTGAGCAGAACCTAGTACCAACGCCAATGCGATAAGTGTGGTTTTCATTTAATCTCCTTAGTTTTTACAAGGTGATAGTCACCCTGAATTTGCGAAACCGAAGACTAATCTTTATAACGCAATACATCAAGTTAGCGAATTGACGGGATTGTTGTAATACTGTGCGCAAGCCATAATTTGGTTAGGGTTTTGTCTGGATATAAATTTTAAGCAAAAAAAAGTCCCAGCCTTGGAGGGGAATCTGAGGCTGAGACCGTATGAATGTGGACACCGAACACATGAAGCTTGACTGGATCGCCCTGGGATTTTGCTGTCATAGAGGGGGTCTGCAGCAACAAAACTTTTTCAGAGCAACTTGATGAACAAGTCCGGCGTCAAAACATAACTTAGAAACTAAAACCAATCGTCAAACCAGAAGAAGACATAACTTTTTGTTCAGCGCGAGCTACAGCAGATATTGCGAGAACAGCGATTATGTATACGGCAATTAGAACATTTCGAATCATCTAAATGATTTCTCCCAGCAAGTTGACAATCTCTACTTAAGCAATCGGCGTGCCAATTTGATACACATTCGAAAGCGACCAGGTTTGATTTGGGATTCGAAAATCAGTTTTTAATCCGCAGGGAGTTCCGTTTAGTAATTCCAATCTGGAATCAACTAGTTCCAATCTGGAATCACTTCGAGGTCATTTCTTGGACTTTCGTCGCAACTTCGAGGCACACCCTTTACCTATGCTGACTGTTTGGTAAATTCATAAGTATAATCAAGTGTCTATGTCACGCATACAGGTCACTTGGGTCGTTAAATCTCCAAATGGGCAAGTTAAGGGACCTTACTCAACCGAAGCAGTTCTTCGGATGATAAGTGAAGGTGTTTTTTCTGGCCAAGAGCTCATCTCGAAACTTCCGGATGGCAAGTGGACTACTATATCTAAAGAAGCTGAATTTTATGACAGACTTTTAGAGGCCCTTGAAGGCATTGTCGAAGTTGATCCAGATAAAGCAAAAAAAATGGAAGCAGAGACCATCATCATGTCTCCGCCCAAAGATAAACCTCGGATCAACACAATCAATGCCCCGATGCTGGAAGAGATTCCTAAACGCACGGTGGATATTTTAGATTCTCGCCCGCAAATTGCGCCGATGCAGCGAATGCCAGTCAATGCGAATGCTCACACACCCGGTAGGCACAATCCAGTGATGGATCAGAACAGTGTGATGACTGAAGGTTTCGAACTTGGCGAGTTTTTAAAACGAATATTGGGTCCGTTATTTATTTTCGGTGCGATCATTGTTATCGCTATATATTTATTTTCTTCAGATGGAACGGACTCAACCGGTAAAATAAGTTTGATTGCTCCAGGGAAGGCAGGTTCTCCGCTTTCTGATGCGCAGGTAAAAGAAAAACTCGGCGCCGCCATCAGTGCTATCGAACAAGATACATTTGAATCCTATCTGAATGCCGAGAATCAGTTGGTGGGAATCGTCGAGGGGGCACCTTCTAATTTAGAAGTGCGTGCACTTTTGTGTGTTGTATACAAACAGCTTTGGCCGTTTGCGAAGCAAGACGCAGCCGATGTGAAAGTTATTTCTGCAGTAACACAATCGACGAAAGCTCTGAATGTCGTAAGCCCCTATGGAAGTGTTTGTGAAATCACAAAACTTTTAACGGCTGGACGATACAAAGAAGCCCGAGGTGTTGTCGAAAGCACCCTAGAAACGGCAGATAGATTTACACTTTTGCCAGTGCTTTATAATATGAAAGCTGAGTTGCTTGCAGGTGACAAAGATATTCAGAATGCAATCCCCTATTATGAAAAAGCAATTCAGCTTTGGGATCACTGGTTGAATCCCCAGGCTGAACTTGGTACCTTGATGGCGCAGAATGATAAGGTGACCGAAGGTGCGAATTATCTGCGCCGAGTGCTAGAGAAAAATCAAAATCACAAAGTCGCACGCATTCATTTAGGTTTGATAGAGTTTCGCAAGTTCAGAAAGAATGACAACGCCTACAACTTACTAATTGCTGCGGCAGAGTCTAAGTCCCGCGCTAGCCACGCGATCGAAGCCGAAGGCCTGCAAGGGCTTGCTGAAATTTTACTTGAGCGTGGTGACAAGCAAAAGGCACTTGAATTTGCGCAGAAGGGCTATGCTTTAAATCCAAACAATATGGCCATACGACAAATTGTTGTGCGCTTAGGTGGCTCAGATAAAATCAAAACAGATAAAAGCCAAGACAACGAATTAATTTTTATGGGCGATCAGTATGTACGACAAGGCGACTGTTTAGCGGCCCAAGCAGAATTTAAAGCGGCCTTCGAGTTGGATCGTAAAAATGGAACAGCCGCCATGAAGGCAGCAAAATGTTTGTGGCAGCTCAATCAAAGTTACGATGCAATCGAGTGGCTTAATAAATCCATCAAAGCAGAGCCCAAACTTGTATCGGCCTATGTACTACAGGCTGATTATATGACACAAAGATATGATTTTGTTGGCGCCGTTCGAGTTTTAACTGCGGCCACAAAAATTGCCCCGAACAATTACGAAGTTTTACGCGGATTGGGACTTTTAGAATTTAGAAAAAATAATATGCCAGCGGCAATAAACTATGCGATGCGCTCTCTTAAAACCTATGATGGTGATGTCGAGACCTATATTTTGTTAGCAAAGGCCAACAGTATTTTAGCAAGTGGAATCAACCCCATTAAAAGCAGCGAGGCCGAGAAAAAAGATACGGCTCAAAAAGATTCAATACGTTTTGCAACAAAAGGTGTCGAGTTAGATGCAACAAATGTCGATGCCCAAGTGACTTACGCAAAAATGCTAGCGCAGATCAATGGCGTGGACTTTGGTATTAGTTATATGAAAGAGCTGATTAAAAAGTTTTCGTATTCAACTGAGTACCGAATTGCTTTAGCCGAAATCTATAAATCCGAAGATCGCTTTACCCAAGCCAAAGATATTTACGAGCAAGTCGTGGATGCAGATCAGAGAAATAAAAAAGCTTGGGTTGGTTTGGGTGAATGCTACCGTGCTTTAGGTTTGATCGATAAATCTTTGCGTGCTTTTTTATCGGCCGCTGTGATTGACCCAACCGATGGCGAAGCTTTGTTTCAGGCCGGCAAGGTGTATTTAGAAAGCAATCGTTTTGATGAAGCCATCAAGCAGTTTAGACGAGTGCAAAGTTTGAACCCGAATTTTCCAAGAACGCATTATTATATCGGTAAGGCGGCCTTTGCTTCGGGCGATTTTGGTGTAGCGATTGACTCTGCCAAGGCCGAGAAAAAACAAAATCCAAATTTGGCCGACTCTTATTTGTTGGCGGCTGAAACATTTGCGGCTCGTCGTCAGTTTGGTGATTGCGCCACTGAATATTCGCAAGCCATGAAGCTACGCCCTCAGGGGGCGGATATTTATGTGAAAGCGGCCCAATGTTATCGCCAATCAGGGTCTGTGGATGTGGCTGAAGACATGCTTGCGCTGGCTTCGGCTCGT
>JANNCH010000182.1:0-2869 GCA_031386315.1 Pseudobdellovibrionaceae bacterium | reverse complement strand
TCTGAGCGGCCTTTCTGATTTGTTTTTCGGTAACTTTCCGCAGCTAAATGGCATCCTACATTGATGCTCGCTCCAGGCTTGTTTCTAATAGCTCGAATTGAATCTTCCATGTCAATGTTTTGAGGTGCATGAAGGAGGCTCGCTCTAAAAGAGCTTTCACAGCTCAGATCGAGTGCACTTGCTAATGCTTTATATCTGCGTTTAGCTAAAAGGGGTCGAATCACGGATTCATCTCCCACTAAAACTAATTCTCCAGAGCCACGAGAGAGTTCAGGAAGGGCTTGCACAGCCCCCTCTAGAATGGAGCGGGGACCGTGATCACCGCCCATTGCATCCAGGATGAGTCGGCTGTACATCTCGAACTAAGCCTGAACGACTGCCTTTACGGGGGGTAAAATGGCTTTTCCATTGTAAAAGCCACATTGACAGATTCTGTGAGGCCTTGTGGGTTCATTACAATGAGTACAAATTGCGCCTGTTGTTACAGCAAGCTTGTTGCCACTGGCGAAACGACGCATATTACGGCGACTTCGGGAAACTTTCTTTTTTGGTACAGCCATGGTGAATTACCTCCTAGACTTTGTAGTCTTTTAAAAGCGAAAAAGGGGTTTTATTACTGATTTTGCCGCAGGCACAAAGACCTTTGTTTAAATCAGTTCCGCATCGAGAACAAATCCCTTTACAGTTTTCCTGACAGAGGGGTTGAAACGGCACCTGAAGTTGCAGTTGCTCTGTCAAGACATCGCTCAATTCTATGTATTCGTGCGAAAGATAAGTAATGTCTAAATCTTTGCTCTCTGAAAGGATGCCGTCATCATCATCTTCTTGATGGGCATGTCGGGCATGTCCTTGATTTTGGCCAACAGGTTTACCGGTCTTTCGAGAGTCAGTTCCTGATCTTTGTAGGTGAGCTATCCCCGCCAAAACAGGGTCCTTGCAAAATAAAGCTGAAAAATGTGGGTGGCAGTCGTGTTTATAAGGAGTTGCGCATCGGCTGCATACGAGTTCAATAAAGGTGTCTAGCTTACCGGATACGACATAAACTTCATCCACTTTTCGAATTGAAAAATGGGCGTGAACGGGACGAATCTTGAAGGGTTGAACTGAGTCTTCACTGAGCTCATCTACACGACAAACAGCTTGAATAACCCATGGATTTTCTTGGGTAAAACTAAGCTTTGTTTCCAGATCGGAAATTTCGTTTAAATAAATCTTCATCCTTCATCCTCTGCTTTTATTTCAAAAGTAGGAATCCCATTTTAAGTGATTTGGGTTTTAATTCCACTTGATGATAGCAGTTCTAAGGTGTCGGACATTAGCTGGTGACTGGAGATGAGTCAATCGGAATCTGTCTTTATCTAATTGAGGTAGCGACTCTTGAGAAGCGTAAATTTCCCTGATGAGGGATTGACCTTGGAAGACGATCGTGATTAATCTTGACGATAGTAGGGCGCTGTGACATTTCATAAGATGTATCATATATAAAATATTTTTGGCAAATCGAGCTCTTTTGTGAGCAGTTTACGCTTAAAGTAGGATTGGAAATATGGGAGTGAATAAAGCTTCTTCCAACAAGGCAGGAAAAAAAAAATCCCATCTAGATTCACAAGAAAATCTAGATGTTGGAGAGGTAAATTCGGTGGCCCAAAAGCTGTCGCCTGCTTCTGGTAAGCCCATATCTTCGTCCCAGAAGAGGTCTGGAGCGAGTCAAAAAATTCAGCCAGGTAAAGCTGGGCCTCATGCAACTTCTAAATTAGGTGGAAAAACGAAAGTGAATTCTTCAGCAGTACAATCAAGTTTAAGAAATACAGCAGCTTCTCATGAAGGTAAATCATCTAAGTCCGGCTCTTCCAGCTCAAGACGGCTGACTTCGCAATCGGGGTCCCTGCGGTCGGATGGCTTAGGTGAGACTGTTTGTCGAGAAGTGGCCTGTGAGGGATTAGCAACCTCGGGTGGCTACTGCCGATTACACTATGTTAAGAATTGGAAGAAAATTAAACGCAAGGAACTCATCCTTCGCGAGAAAAAGCTCAATCAATACATCGAAGAATTAGTCGCTAAATATCCAGATAAGTACATTGAAGCGATTCGCCAGGATCTAGCTAGCGACAAAGATTTTGCAAAAGTTATCTATGATTTGGATCTGGATGAAGCTGCCGATGATTTTGATATCGAAGGCGGAGATTCGGTCGACTCTCTAATCGATACGATTAAACGTGACTTTGATGATGATGGAGATGCTTACTAACGGTTTGTAATCGTATTTCTTTCTTGTTCTTGCAATCTAGTTTGATACTCTTCGAACTCTAAGTTAATTTGAGTTGCCCCTGCTTTTAAGGCCAGGCGTTGCAAACTATTCTTGGGTGGCACTATGAAAGAACAGTTGCCGTGACCTTGATTCAATTTAGCTAAAAGGTCGTACATCACGAGCTCATCGAGTTCATTTAATTCGTTCCATTGTTCTTGAGTAATCTGCACCTCTCTTCGTTTGCGAGATTCACATCGGCGCCACTCTTGATGAAGAGTTGAGAAATTTCAGTGCGACCATATAGGATGAATACTAAAAGAATTTTTTTCATTAAAATTAGGCTTCATTTAAAAATAAGTTCTGATTTAAATGAACAATTTTAAGGTAAGTTTATTTAACTTTTATCTCAAAGCACTATTTGGCTTTAGAGTCGTTGAAAAGTTGAAACTCGGCGGAGAGCTCTGCTCCGCCGGTGAAGTTGGGAGAGTCGTTCGTTTAAATCAGTTGATCACTCGAAACCATCTAAGAACTTGATAGGCAATCTCTAGGTTTCTATGAATCGAAATAAGCACATATCGTTGAATTCCAACAAACACCTCGTCAACAAAAGGGGCTTTTACG
>JANNCH010000154.1:0-2278 GCA_031386315.1 Pseudobdellovibrionaceae bacterium | reverse complement strand
AGCGCCCTGTATCCTGAAGTTAACTCGTAAAGATCATCTTTTTGACAGGTAGAAAATTCATAAAACAGGGTCTTTTAAGTCTAAATTAAAACCTAATATATCTAATTCGGGCCTCCCCATTGACGAAATTCAGCGGGCAGTGGATATTCACGTCAAGCGGCTGTAAATCACCCTCCTACAAGGCGGACCAGAGTGAAGCAAATATTGCTCATTAAGACAGTGATTCTTTTCAATTTGATTTCTTTTGGGGCTTCGGCGCAAATAGCGCTGTCTTCTGTGAAAGTCCCTTATTATGGGGACGCTTTCTATAATAGTTTAAATACAGGTATTGCGAACGAAGATTTGTTGATGGGAATCAAGCAAATCTTGCGAAGTTATCATTCTACGGTGGCCGGCGGGAATGATCTCATCGTTTCTACCTGCAATGGCAAAAAAACCTGTTATGCCCATCGTTCGGTAGGGTACAATGGGGCTCGTATTTTTTTGTTGGGCAAATTCTATCTTCGAAGTGCAGGTGGTCAGTACGGTGTGCATGATGTCTATTGCCAACGTGACTACATGGGCAGCGAGTTTGAATCACAAAAACCAGGTCCTGGAAAAATTCCCGACAATAAAATTTTAAATGCTGAACACACTTGGCCACAAAGTCGTTTCAATCCATCGTTTCCAAGTGATATTCAAAAATCAGATATGCATCACCTCTATCCTGCCGATTCACATTTGAATAGCGTGCGTGGAAATCATGAGTTTGGTGAAGTGACGAAAGATCGTATGGGTTTTGATTGTCAAACCAGCGCACGCTTTGGAACAAACAGCAAAAATGAAATTGTTTTTGAGCCGCCGCAAAATCACAAGGGCAATGTGGCCCGTGCATTGTTTTATTTTTCTGTTCGATATGACTTGCCAATACGTGCAGATGAAGAATCTGCTTTGCGCAAATGGAATAAAGAGGATCCTGTCGATGCTGAAGAGCTGGATCGCAACGAGAAAATCATGACATTGCAAGGAGATCGCAATCCGTTCGTGGATTTTCCAGAGTTAGTCGATCGCGTTAATAACTTCTAGTGCACGTGTATTTTTGTCAGGGCCCCAGAGCCCGTCGCTGAAGTGGAGCTTTCCCTTCCGAGTTGATGCTGCTGAATTGTTTCAGTGGCATTTTTTTTATTTCAAAATTTTCTTTGTATGTCGCTAGGATGCAAGTCCAGGGGCGCGACTGCCAAAAACTTTCAGAGAGGGCATTGAATTTATTGGCTCCGCTCAGTTGCAGTGCTATGGACCCACTGAGTGAGCGAATAAAGGGCGCATAACGCTTCTTGCGCGTCAGGCGAATAATGAGCCTGAGCTGTCCATTGCTCCACTTTAACTCTTTGATTTGAACACGATGTTTTTGTCCCGTGGACTTTGTGACTTTAAGCGTGCGAGCTTTGATATTCTTGCCCCATCGCTGTGACAAACCTGTCGGCCGCAATTTCAAAATAATTTTCATATAAGAACTGCCAGATAACGGTCGTGCCGTTTTCGCATTGGAATTTTTCAATAAATGTCCACCAAAGGCGGATTTATTCTGTTTTTTTGACATCGCGCTATTTTATATAAAAAGTAGCGATGGTATGGCAATTGAAAAAAAAGAAATAATTCTTCGAATAATCTTAAATTAAGTGAAAATAGTTGTTGCAACAGACTTAGGCCTATGTTGAGATTGATTTCAGGGAGGGGTGAGAAGGATTCTCGGGGACGAAGCGGCAACGCGGATTCCAAGGAGGGCATGGATGCTCTCGCCCGAATTTTAAACTCCCTGGCATCTAATAAACACAACACCTACAATTTATCTTCTTGAAGACGACTCTCGACGTCATTGGGCGAATCATGCAGAGAGCAGCTGTATAGACGTAGCACACACCCAGGTCCCACAAAAAGAAGAATGTACGTCAGACAGGCGTGCAAGCTCAAGGTGCGATGGGTGGTTCGTGATTTTTTGGATTTTTTTTGCTTATTCGTTGTATAATTATGTCATGTTAAGAATTTTTCGGCGCTTTCAATGTTCTTTAAATATTTATACGGATGGTAGTTTGAAGCATGGACTTGGTTCATGGGCTTTTGTGGCAGTTCGTGGTGACAAGGTGATTTTAGAAAATTCGGGTGTGTCCAAACGAACAACTAGCAATCGTATGGAGTTTCAAGCGGCGATCGAAGCTCTGAAACACTTCTCTGAAGAGCGAAAAATAAAAATACACACGGATTCGCGAGTTTTACTAGAGGCCATTGCAAAAATTCCTGA
>JANNCH010000201.1:0-1975 GCA_031386315.1 Pseudobdellovibrionaceae bacterium | reverse complement strand
GAAGACTGCTGGAGGCATTCGGATTTTATTCCTACGATACTCCAGAGGCTACAATTAAAAGAATCTTAGATGATTATATTCAAACAGAATCGCTAAAATCTAAAAAATCAACAGAGCCTGACGTCTTACGAGCCGATGAAGCCTCAGTGAATCTAAAAACGGAAGATATTGAAACCGTAAACAAGGTGATGGCTTTAGAACACAAGTTTGGTGATTACGAAAATGAGAATTTCAATACTATTGCAATGCATGTTCGAAGATCGGGAAAGTTTAAAGGCGGCCAGAAAAGATTATTCGAAAATTTTCTAAAAAATAAGACTTGGAACGGCAACTAAGGGATATTCACTAAATTCTTGTGGTATTATAGAGAATGAAGCTATTCGTTGCCCGTTCCAATACCCGCCCTTTCGGTGCACTGCCATGAAGTCAAATTCATTGATTTCAGTAGATGCTCACCTAGAAGATGGTTTTAAAGCTAGTGGCACCAGTCCGCCATCCAAGACCTGTTCAGCTTGCAACATATCCAAGTCTACCAAGGAGTATTACACTAAAGGAAATCGTTCAGACAGTTGTTGCAAAGATTGTCAGAAGCAAAAAAAGAAAACTAAGTATGTAGCCACGAAGAACAAAGATGTAGTTACTGGACTGACCGCCATTATTGAGATAACCACAAGCTGTTTCAAAAAAAGAATCGATATGGAAATTAAAAAGCTAGACGAGGTTATATTATGTCATCAAAAACCAAAGCCGTAATTTTTGATCGCGTGTCTTCGGAAGATCAACGAGATGGGTATTCATTAAACGCACAACGCGCGAACGGACTTCTTTATGCAGAACGACTTAACCTACATATTGTGAAAGACTGGTCTGTAGATGAAAGTGCGAGCCGTGAAGATGATCGCCAAGAGTTCTTTGACATGATCGAGTATGTTAAAAAAAACAAAATTCCTACCGTCATTTTTGATAAAGTCGACAGAGCTTGCCGTGGAATGAAATCAGCAAACTTAATTAATGAACTGATGGAAAACAACGGTGTTCGGTTCCATTTTACTCGCGAAAACCTTGTTATAGACAAAAACTCACCACCGCAGGAGAAATTGAGATTTAACCTCGGCATTATTCTGGCGAAATACTACATAGATAATTTGAAATCTGAAATTAATAAGGGCATTGAAGCGAAAAGAAATGCAGGCATCTGGAGCAGTAAAGCTCCCTTTGGATATATCAATACCGAAAAAGATGGCCGCCGCTCAATTGGAATTAATGAACTTGAATTTAAAATAGGCGCAGAGGTCTTCGCACTTTACTCGACGGGCAACTATGGACTTGATGATCTTGCGGAACTAATTAAGGAACGCATTCCCAATCGTCCTGACATAACAAAGAGACTCATCGAAAACATGCTACCAAATCCTTTTTATTACGGAACGATGAAAATTAAAGGCAAACTTTATCCTGGCTCTCATCAGCCCATGATTTCGAAAGAATTATTTGATGCCTGTCAAAAAATTAGAGGTATTCGCGCAGCGAATTCTCAAAGTACGAAAAAAGGTCTTATCCCTAAACCTTTAATGGGTGTATTTACTTGTGGCGAATGCGATCACGCAATCACTGGCGAGTCCGTTAAGAAACCTTCGGGCAAAGTTTACGTTTATTACAAATGCGCCAATCACAAATGCCCTCAGCATAAAAAAAGAATCGAACAAACGAATCTTTTCACCCTTATCAAAAAAGCTTTCGATCCTTTTAAAAAATGGACTCCAAAAGCCACAAAAGCTTTTATTGAAGCCATGCACGCCTCGCTTGATGATCTTGAACTCTACACTCAAAAAATGACTGGCGAGCTGGCCAATGCACGCATAGAGCTTAAGAAACGTATTGAAACCATTAATGGACTAAAGAGCGATGGAAAATTATCGAATAGCGAATATGACGGTAGGAATTTTGTTTTTTTTAACATACTCGATCATGTCAA
>JANNCH010000197.1:0-7647 GCA_031386315.1 Pseudobdellovibrionaceae bacterium | reverse complement strand
AATCATCAGCCCAAGAGATTTGAAACATGAAATATTTTGCCACGGCTTTGATCCTGACTTCTTTGCTTTTTTTGACCCCCAAGGTCGTGGCCCAAGAAGCCACACAAGTGTCGACTCAATCAGAACAGAAAGATATTGATGTCGTTGAAGGACTTCTTGAGTCAAATAAAAGCGATTTCAAGGCGATCCCGACAAAAGATTTCACTCGCCCTAAAAATCAGCAGCAAAAAGTTGAATATCTAGGAGTTCAAACTCAAAACTTCTATACAGATCTAGGGGCCGTACAAAGAAACTATATGCCTAAGATGGGTCGCTGGCTTTTGAGTGGTGGCTTAACACTTTTGCCTTCAGATTCTTTTTATCGCACATTTGGTCTGAGCTTTAAAACCAGCTATCATTTCACAGAAACTTGGGGCTTAGAACTATTTGGTTCCGCATTTACCTCTGCAGCACGTGATGAAGTTGCCAAAATTGAAAGTGTTCAAAATTTAGATATTAGTAACTTGTCCTATATCAAACAATATTACGGTCTAAATATTTACTTCAATTCGATGTACGGCAAAACCAGTCTCTTAGGTAAAAAAATTATTCCATTTGAAATCTATCAAACATTTGGAATTGGAAAAATTCGCACACAAAATTATGAAAGCAGCGCATTTCAAATTGGTCTAGGCGATTTGTTTTCGCTTTCACGCTCAACGACATTACGTGTGGACCTAACGTGGGCATTCTATTCGACTAAAAATTATGTAAATGAACAACAGGCTGCGAATTCTATCTTTTTGACTATCAGCTATGGCAGATTCTTCCCGGAGCCAAACTACAGATGAAAAAAATTCTTTTTGTACTCTTAATATTGAGCTTGCAGGCCCATGCCCAGAAGTCACCTGCAACTAAGGCCATCAACTCGGCTGAAAACAAAGCCGCCATTGCAGTCTATCAAAAGAAGGACTACAAGAAAGCGGCCAGTGCTTTTTTCAAAATTGCATTTTCGATAACAGCAAACTCACGTGACAAAATTATCGCCAAATATTTTTTAGGTCTCTCGCTGATGAAATTAAAGCTTTATCAAACAGCAGCTTATCCGCTTATGATTGTCAGCCGTGATGCTGATTCTGATAAAATTAGAAAAAGTGCTTTTGAAAATTTAGTAACCATTTCAGACCAACTGGATGACAACACTTTGTTGGATTATTCACTTACGAACCTCAAGGAAGCAGATCTTAGCGGAGTCAGCAAAGAACTTTTTTATAGTCGCCTCGGCTTAGTGTTAAAAAATAATGACCAAGTCGATGAAGCCATTACAAACCTAAAAAAAGTACTGGAAGTAAATCCAACCAATGAAGAAGCCCTCTATCTTTTAGGTATTATTTATCTGAAACAAAATAAAATGTCTGAAGGACTGAACTACCTTGAGCAGCTGTATGACAAAAATATAACTCGCTCTATTCGTAGTGCCAAACGAGGCGCAGCTATCATGGCGTTGGGTCGCGGCTACTATCAGTCTAAACGCTGGGCTGATGCTACAGCTCTTTACAGAGAGATATCAAAAGACAACCCTATGTATCGTCAGGCACAAAAAGAACTTACATGGTCTTTGTTTCGAATGACGAAATTCCGTAGCGCCATGAGCACGGTCCAAACACTGCACACTCCTTATTATGAAAATTTCTATGACCCCGAGTCTTTGCAGCTTAGAAGTATCATCCTTCTATTTATTTGCCAGACCAGTGAGGTTGAAAAATCACTGAATACTTTCGAACAAGTTTATGTGCCGACTTACAATATTCTTTCTACTTTGAATTCGACTCCGCACGATGCGGACTTCTATGCGAAAGAAATAGCCGAAGTTCAAAAACACATTCAACTCGCTCGTAAAAATGATAAATTGAAATACCAGGGGCAAATTCCATTATTTCTTGTGCGATCAGCAATGGATGAATCACCGCTTCGTAATAAACTAACCTATTTAAAAAGAATCAAAGCCGAACAAGAGCTTGTTCGTAAAACATTTTTAGACAAGGCCCCCACTACTGAAACTGTTCACAAATATGCCCTGCGCATTCTTGAACTGCGTGTTAAAAATACCGAGAAAAAAGCAGGCGAAATTTTGGGTCGCATGCTAGCCGCCAAAGAACTAGAGCTTTCGCAGTTCGTGGCGGACATGGGTCTATTGAAATACGAAATGCTCAATGCTAAAAAATCAGAAGCCCACACTAAATATGTAGAAAGCATCAACAACGTCGAAAAATCTAACAATAGTGATTTGGAAAGCCGTAACTTTTTTACTAAAAATGGTTATCGGTACTGGCCCTTTGAGGGTGAGCATTGGAAAGACGAAATCGGTAACTATCAATACATGGGGGACAATCGTTGTGAAGTTAACTAAATTGTTTTCTATCTCTTATTTAATATTCTCTTTGCTTGGCGTTAGCGCCATGGCGCAGGACCCTGCCCCACCGCCTAAAACAGTGGCGACAAAGCCAGTTGCGCAGCGTGGCAGAAAAACACAAGCTATTCTGCTCAATTACGAAAATGAGCTGGTCACCGGTTCAACTTTAAAACCAGATGTTAATTCTATAAGCCTACGCAAGAGTTTTAACTTCAAAAAAATTATTCGTGTGCGTGAGAATTTCATGAACGAGATGGAGGATTCCGTTGATAGTTTCAAAGCGAATTAGGACGTTGCTATTAGCTCTGAGCCTTTTGATGGGCTCTGTTGGCTATGCACAAGAAACCATCACGACAATTGATGAGTTAGACGCTGACAATTTACCGACTGAATCAGTTTTACCAATTGTGGACAGCGATATAGTTGTGCGCAATCGCAAGGTTGCCTTTGCAAAACGAGTGGATGTTTCAATATCAACAGGCCTAGTGATTGATGAGATGTTTTTTGATAATAAGTTTTTTAGCTTCGCAGCGTTTTATAATACCAGCGATGACGTAGCTTACGGACTTAAATACCTATCGCGCGTTGCAGGCGAAAGTGATTACTCAAAACAGTTTTCACAAACAGCCTAAAATGTGCGCATTAGTAAAGCCCCGGCACCATCTAGCATTATGGCCGGATCCTATCGCTATTCCTTTCTATATGGCAAAGTCAGCTTCTCGAAAAACCTTGTCCTGCCCATGTCCCTGGATACGCAAGTGGATTTAGGAATGCACAAGGTCGGAACTCAAAGTATGCCTTACAGTTCCATTGGTCTTTCTCAAAAGTTCTTCACGCGCAACCGCTGGGGAATTGGCCTGACTTATAAAATTATGCTTTACCAAACTATCGATCCTGTTTCGGCCTATGTGGGTGGCACTTCTCAGCCCAATGAGTCACAGTTTTCTAAAAAAATTCAATCTAGCCAAGCCTTCAGCTTAGATCTTTCGTATCTTTTTTAGCCGATTTTTTATATAGTCGGCTCATGTACAAACATCTGTATTCACGCTTTTTAAAGGCTCACGTCGGCATCTCTCACTTTGCCTGTCACAGTCATCACTACTGGCCGGATGTGACTCGCCAAGCCCAATTGCAGTATTGGGATGATAGCTGTGAACATGTTGATGATAAATGGAACTTTCTTTTTAAACAAAAAATTCCACTGGCGCAAAAACTCATAGCACAAGTTCTGAAGCTTTCACACCCGGAGCAAATTACTTTTGCGCAGAGTACACATGAACTTACCTACAGACTGCTCACCGCTCTGCCTAAAAATAAAAAACTGCGCATCTTAACAACGGATTCAGAATTTTACAGCTTCGATCGTCAGATCAATCGCTTCGCAGAAAATGAGAATGTAGAAATCGTCAAAGTTGCCACCTTGCCTTTTGAAACTTTTCACGAAAGATTTTGTGATGAGCTTGCGAAAAGTTCGTGGCACTTAGTCTTTTTCAGTCATGTCTTTTTCAATTCTGGCCTGGTCAGTGATTTTGAAAAAATTGTGCAAGCGGTATGTGACGAAAACACATTGATTGTCGTAGATGGCTATCACGGTTTTATGGCGGTGCCCACAGACCTTAGCAGAACTCAGGACCGCATTTATTACCTCACAGGATCGTACAAGTACGCACAAGGTGGTGAAGGTTGTTGCTTCATAACTGTCCCTTCTACTGCGCGTCTGCGCCCTGAATATACGGGTTGGTTTGCAGAAGTTGAAAAACTAAGCGCAGTGGGAAACGAAGTTGGCTACCCCATAGGGGCCCTTCAGCTGGCTGGTAGTACCATGGATTTTACGCCGCTTTATAGATTAATAGCTGTTCTAGATCTTTTTAAGCAAGAAGGCCTCAGCACACAGGTTATTCACACACATATACAAATGTGCCAGGATAAATTTTTACAGCACTTGGATCAACTGAAACACGAATGGATCAACCGCGACACTTTGATCTGCGACAAACTTTCGAACCATGGACATTTTTTAACATTTCAACTGCCCAGCACTGAGAAGTGTAGCGAAGTTTTTGCACAACTGAAAAGTGCGGGTATACTTACTGATAGTCGTGGCAGTCGCTTGCGTTTTGGTTTTGGACTTTATCACGATGGCGATTATCGTAGTTTAAAATTTTAATCACTCGTATCTTACATCGACTACAAAATCCTAACTGACTTTGAGCTGAACATTCGGATTGAGTTTCTCGTAAATTGCACTAAAACCCTTCTTTAATTCAGAATTACCAAAGTGCTGGGTAAAATGAGCACAAGTTACAGGTTTTAATCATTGGTCTGATGGACAGTTTCTCGATCAGCTACAAACAGAGTGTTCAGGGGGGGGGGATCTAGACACTCCTCTTTACCCGATTAGCTGTGATCTCGCGTGCCAATTTATACCACTGATTATTAGTAATGTTATTCAATTCTTCTACTGTAGGAAGCACACGCTCATCTAGAAAATCTGAAACGAGAGGATGATATCTACCAACACACAGATCAAAGGCTTTCCTCGCAGAATTTAGCTCATAGTTGCCTCTGTGTATCATCTGAGCGTTGAATATCAAGATATCTCCCGGCATAAGAGCAATTAATTCTGAATTCGGAAGAGTTTCACTATTCTTGTGCCCGCCTAGCTCTAACCTCACATTTCGTTCTAATTCAGTATCCCACCTTTTATGTGTGCCAGGTATGACTTCAACCCCTTTCTCCTGAACTAAAGGAATGCGGATGTGAAGGCTAAGCATTTTGCTTTGTTCATTACTCTGCACAGAGTCTGCTATAGGACTATATTGCATATCTCTATGCCAATAAGGAAGACGCGCCTTATTGGATGGGTTGAAAAACAGCTGTGTGTTATTGAAATGGATGCCAGGGCCAAACATACTTTCAAGAGCTACTGTTAGTTTTTCTGATGCAATAATCTCAAAAAAGTTAGTTCTTTCTCCATGCAAATTTTCGAAGTACGTGGGGCTGGTTAATGAATGCATATTCACCAGCCTGTTGTTAAATATTTCAGCCTCGTTTTCTATCATCCATTTCTGATAGATACGATCCACATGTTTCTCTATCGAGGAAATTTCTCTACCGCCAAAAAATCCTTTAATAACAGCATAACCGTACGTCTCATATTGCTCTATCGGCTTCATTATATTCTCCATATTAAAGCTCACGCTGACAGCATTCAGCCATATGTAATTGAACGCTAACTACTAGCGAATGGCAAACAGCGATCAAGATAGAGGGATTAAATCCCTACTTCACAAGACAGCGGGCACCTTTTAAACTTCAAAATGAACTGCAAAAATAAAAAAAGGACTGGGGGGAGTACCCAGTCCTTTCGCATGCGTCGTGCATGTTTAAATATAACCAAATGCTAAAGACTATTTCATCGGCTTCGTGTGAACCGCGAATTTTTCAAACTCACCATATTCATGGAGCTTGTTGTAAAGAGTCTTGATCGTGATTCCCAAGTTGTTTGCCGCTTGAGTTTTGTTGCCACCATAATGACCCAAAGCCTTCAAGATGTAACGTTTTTCAAGCTCATGCAAAGTCAAACTTGGATCGTAATCAATTGAACTGTCCACAACTTCAGGGTTACGAACGTTTTCAGGAATATCGTTCAACATGATTTGGTGACCTTCAGACAAGATCTGCAATCTTTCGCAAACATTTTGCAACTCACGGATGTTTCCTGGCCAGTCGTAACGAGAAAGTGATTTCATTGCTTCATCACTGATCGTGCGACCACGTCCACCCATATAGGCCTGAGATGACTGATTCAAGAAATAAGTCACAAGTGAAGGAATGTCTTCTTTACGACGACGCAAAGGCGGAGCACTCACTACGATTGTATTGATACGATAAAATAGATCTTCACGGAAGTTTCCGGCTTGAACTTCATTTTCAAGTTCACGGTTTGTCGCACAAACCAAACGGATATCCACTTTGATAGGATCTTTGCCGCCCACGCGATAGATTTCGCCTTCTTGGATGAAACGCAAAAGTTTCGCTTGAATCGCAGCAGACAATTCACCGATTTCATCAAGAAACAATGTTCCACCGCTAGCAGTTTCAGCCAACCCGATTTTGCGAGCGTAGGCGCCTGTGAAAGAACCTTTTTCGTGACCGAAAAGTTCTGACTCAAGAAGTGTTTCACGAAGAGCACCGCAGTTAATAGCTACAAAGGGTTTGTTCTTACGTGCTGAACGATCGTGAACGGCGTGAGCGATAAGCTCTTTACCAGTTCCGGACTCACCTAGAACTAGGATGTTAGCTTGCGAAGGAGCGACTCTGTCGATCATCTTCATCATCGCAGCCATCACTTCAGACTGATAGACGATAGTCTTATTTTCAGAATGCTTTGAATTTTGGTTTGCATTCCACATCACTTGATTTGCATTCTGTGGAGAGGGCAAAACCGTGGTTGAATTATTATCGTTCATACGTACCGCCTTTCGCCGTAAGGCGAGTGAATTTAGTAAGCTTCCAAAGCATTTAACACAGTGTCTCAAATTGAATGTCTCGACTTGATACGCTGTGTTGACACGATGAGTTATACTGGCCTTTTGTAAGCTTTGCAAGGTATATTTTGCATAGCGTTATATTTTTTTTATCCCGAAGGTAGGCTGATGGGATCTTTCAAGCTCCAAGAAAATATAGATAAGTATATGAAATTTATGGAGTTCATACGATCTTCCTCGCCCTTAACTCTGCGCCACTATCTATTAGACCTCGAACAGGCTTTTGCGGTTCCTGAGGATTTACTTAGCAAACCTAAGTTCCCGCGCAGCCTTACCGAGATCGAGTTGCTGCGCATCGCCAAGGCTGCGTTCTCAGGTCCGTGGCTTGGCCTTAGCCTAGCTTCTCGCAACCGCAAGGCGGCCACTCTAAAGAGCTTCTTTGGGTGGGCCTACTCTGAGAGCCTCACCGAAAAAGACCTCGCCACGCAAATCACCTGCCCGAAGGTTCCAAAGCGTATCCCGCACTTTTTGAGCGTCGATGAGATGATGTCAGTAATGGCGACTCTCACCGAAGAAGATCTAGTCCATATGCAGGGGAAAGTTTTGTTTCTGCTTTTATACGGCGGTGGCCTGCGAGTGAGCGAAGCTTGTTCATTAGAATGGAAGAACGTACAAGCAGAGCAACGCACTTTGCGCGTGATCGGCAAGGGCAATAAAGAGCGAATTATTGTGTTGCCCCATATGTGCGCTGTGGCCCTCAAAAAT
>JANNCH010000086.1:0-2989 GCA_031386315.1 Pseudobdellovibrionaceae bacterium | reverse complement strand
TGGCCGTGGCTGCCGTGTTTTTACCTGTGGTCTTTATGGACGGGGTGATTGGAAAATTCTTTTTCCAATTTGGCGTGACCATGTCAGCAGCTGTGCTTTTATCGTTGGTTGAGGCGGTGACTATTACGCCCATGCGCTCTGCGGCCTTTATGGGATCCTCAGATAAGATAAATAAGTTTGAACATTTTCTTGAGCAGTTGTTTGCAAAAATCGATGCAAGCTATGGTCGCTTTTTAAGTCGAATTTTAAACTGGCCCAAGGCCATTGTTTTTGTCTCTGTTGGTTTATTTGTTTTATCGATGTTTTTAGTAAAAAGTGTGCGCCAAGAATTTGTGCCTCAGCAAGATCAGGATATGATTATAATCAATGGTCAGACCCCACCTGGAACATCATTGAATTTAACCATCGAAAAAGCCAAGGCCATTGAAGAGATCATTAAAAAGCAGCCAGATGTGATAAGTTATTTTAATTCAATTGGTGCAGGGGGACCTGCTGCCGAAGTGAATCAATTTTTTATGCCTGTCACCTTAACTTCAAGAGAAGTGCGAAAAAAGACCCACGTTCAGATTATGAATGAATTGCGCAAAGAATTTGCAGAGGTCAAAGGGATTCGAGTTTCTTTGCGAGACAACTCGACCCGTGGGTTGACCTCGGGGCGACAATTCCCCATATCATTTAATATTAGCGGACCGAATCTGGAACTTTTGCTAGAGAAATCACAAATCATTATGAAAAAGCTCAATGACGAAGGGCTCACAGAAGATTTGGATACGGATTTTAAACAAGGTTTGCCAGAATATTTAGCTAAGCCCGATCGCACAGCATTGGCTTTGCGTGGTATTTCAATTGAGTCTGTGGCGGCAACCATGGGTTCTACAATTGCTGGAGTGATTCAAGGACAGTATACTTCCGAAGGTAAGCGTTATGATATACGAATCAAGCTTCCAGATGAGTTGGTGAAGTCTCCAAAAAATCTTGAAGATGTCTATGTACGAAATTCGTTCGGAAACTCAGTTCCGCTTTCGCATCTAGTTGCTTTTAAAGAACAAAAAACCTATCAATCGATTTCGCGAGTGAATCGCCAGCGAGCCATTGGTATTTTTGGCAATATAAAAACGGGCCAGTCACAATCAAAAGTTTTAGCTAGGGCCGAAGAAATTTCACGTGAAAGTTTGCCTGCAGGATATGGCTTTTCGTTAGAGGGATCTTCTGCAGGGCTCACGGATAGTTTCAAAAGCCTGACGGTTGCATTGCTGATGGGTATTATGGTTGCCTATATGATCTTAGCAGTACAATTTAATTCATTTATCCATCCAGTATCAATATTGATGGCATTGCCATTCAGTGTAACTGGGGCACTACTTATTTTGTGGGCTACGAATACGTCTTTGAATCTTTTTAGTTTTATCGGCATCATTGTTTTAATGGGAATTGCAAAAAAGAATTCCATTTTATTGGTAGAGTTCACAAATCACACCCGCCGAGAAGGTGTGGAATCTGTGAAAGAAGCCCTTGTCAAAGCCTGTCCTGTTCGTTTGCGTCCAATCTTGATGACGTCGGTGGCAACTGTAGCTGCGGCCACACCATTGATTTTAGGTAATAGTATGGGACAAGAAACACGCACACCCATGGGGCTTACGATCATTGGTGGGACAATTGTTTCGACCGTGCTGACTTTGTTTGTCGTGCCGTGTTTGTATTCGGTGTTATCTAAATTAGAATCTAAAAAGAAGATTGTTATAAAAATCTAAGCGTAAGAGTGGCTATTTTCCACCCTCGGCTTCGAAACTGCGCATTTCGCGAAGTCCTCTAATGATGTAATTTTCGCTTTGCACCGGCTTTTGCACTTCGACTTGTACGGGTTTTTCTTCTGCCACTTGTTTCGGTGGAGGGAAGTTAGGGTAATTTCGAGCAGCGAGTGCGTTTGCAACCTGGTCTTTATTTCTTATGACTTTATAGGGCACTTTTTTACTTTTATCATTGAGATTGATCGAGGCAAATACGTTTTTTTCTGGATTCAAAAGATCGCAGTTATCGCCTGTGAAGAAGTCGAAACGACCTGAGCCACGTATGCCTTCACCCTTGTCTCGGACAATCATAAGGCCGGTGTGTTTAGTTCCATCAGGTAGCACAAGGCCCTTTAGTTTTTCTATATATAGCACTGTTCCCGGAGGGGCCTGGCTGTAATCTGCTGCTAGGGTGTAGTAAGGATCCAGACACATTTGCTTTATTTTATCAGCCTGTTTTTTGTTTCTATTATTAGCTTTTCCTAAACCGTAAGGGCAATCGTTTGTATCGACGGTCATAAAATAATAACCGTCTCTACCTTCGTCCACTGCATTCAATAGTGTTTTGCTGCCATCTGCTTTTTTAACAAAGCATGCACCTTCTAGACTGCATTTTTTGTGTTCAGCTGGGCAGACAGACGCAAGAACTTTTCCTCTACTATCCACGATGCTTTTTTTGCTCTCGCACTCTTCATCGCCAACGGTGGGGGTGCAATAGACTGTTGGAGTCAGTACTGGATCGGATTTGGCTTGCGTTGATTTTTTATTAGATGATTTTTTTGCAATGCTCGAAACGGGACTCAGTATAAGCAACAGTGATGTTATGACATGGATTTGTTTCATGGATCATGTATCGGTAAATAGCTTGTTTTCTTGATGATAAATAAACTGCTCCGACAGAATTTTGCGTCCAGGTGTCCAATGTTTAAACAGCTTGTTGGGTTCAAATGATTTTAAAGCGAGTCTCAGCTGTTTTGTTTTGAGGCACATCCATTGCATTGAAATGAAACAATGATGTGGAGTCACTATGAATAACCGTACAGTTCGTCTATTTTGCACGTTGGTCAGCATTTGTTTTGGAGTGGCCTTATCACTCGATTCAGCGGCTGCTACATTCACCTCTAAATCCACTGGCTATTTTCCTCATAGTAGCAAAATGGAAGGTGGGTACAAAGATAGAGTTGGCAAACGACTTTATACTC
>JANNCH010000018.1:0-1858 GCA_031386315.1 Pseudobdellovibrionaceae bacterium | reverse complement strand
TTTTAAAGTGCTACGGAGCTGCTGCAAAAAATCACGGTGATTATATTCACGGCTACAAAGACGGAAAAGCCATCTTTGTAGCGCCATCAAAAGCAAACTTAAAAAATCACCAAATTGAAGAGTTCTGTGCTGACTTAGTCGAGCGTAAAGTCCAAAACGGTGTAATCTTAGCTTGGAATATTTCGAAAGAATCTGAAAAGTATGTTGCTGAATTGCGGAAGGGTTCTAGTGGCGTCGATATTCAGATAATTCAAGTTAAATTAGTCGATATAGACAGCAATGAGTTCAAGGGCGACAATATTAGATTCATTAACAAACCCGCTGCCTTAATTCGCCAAACACAAAAATCTGGTCTAACTTGGGTTTTTGATGCGACGGCATCGTGTGGATCAAACGGGTCGGATATTCACTATTTTCAATGGGATTTTAATTATAAAAATAAATTCTCTCCGTCAACCAAACCAAACTTTAAATCTGATGCCGACGGCGACGGAAATCCATTGAATGATTATAAAAAAATTGAGTTCACATTCCCTAACGAAGGTGAGTTCACTGTGGCATTGCGAGTTTTTGATAAATCAGGAGCAGAAGCGATTACTGTCACCAAGATGACCGTTTCGAAGAAATCGTCAAAGGTGGCATAATGGCAGAGTTTCTAACCGCAAGTAAATGGGAAGCCATTCATGGTGAAAAGTTTGAGTCTTGGCGAAAATCAAGATGGGTGGATTCTTGTAGCGAGACTCAAATATTTTTGAATCACCTTCTCCCCTTAGGAAAAGTAAGCGGTGAAAAAAGACTTTTGCCTCATCAATCTGAATCAGTTCAAAGAGTTATATATTGCCATGAGTTTTTAAAAATCAGCCCAGTCATGACCACGTTAGCAACTGGGACAGGAAAAACAGTCGTCATGGCAGCAGTAATGTCATGGTTGTTTTGTCTAAAGAAAATCCAGACGTTTATAGTTTTCTGTCCGAATACGATTGTTCGAGATCGCTTAAAACGAGATTTTGAAACTGGATCTGTTTTTGATGAGTTTAATTTAATTCCTTCAGAGTTTTCTTCAATTCGAAAAGATATTAGACCTGTTATCGTAGATAGCTTTCAAAATCTAACGAACCTTGTAGGAAATAATTTAATCGTCGCCAACCGACATCAATTTCAACAAGGATATGCTGGCGGACAAGATCATTTAAAATTTGTGACCGATCATGGTGGCTGTTTAGCTATTTTTAATGATGAGGCTCACAACACTCGTGGTCCCGAATACAAAAGAACTCTCGATATTTTGAAAGCAAAAACTGATTTTAGATTCGACGTGACTGCGACACCTGACCGTGCCGACAATTTGAGACCTGAAGCTCACGAGATTTATAATTTATCTGTAGTAGAAGCAATTACTGGAAGTTATAAAAATAGCAGATTTATAGATAAGTCTTTTGCGCACTATCCCCGACTTATCAAAGACGTAATTGTAAAACGACCTGACGTGACTCGCTTGGGTGCAATTGATACAGGTGATTTACTTTTTAGAAACGAAAGCACAGGACAATCTTTACAGATTCGTGAAATTGATTGGGAAGATCTGCCTCGAAAGAAAAATCTTCAGCTAGTTATGGACCCAGGTCCGATGAAATTACAGTTGCAACTAGCTTACGAAGCTCATTTAGAAAAGATTAAACTAGCTGACAAAAGATTCAAGCCGCTGCTGTTCGTAATTGCACCAAGCATAGCTGGAGCAAAGCAGGCAATCGAAGTCATGAAAGAAGAGTTTAATTTAAATCCACTTCTTGTTGTAGATGATGAAGTTGATTACGAAAAAAAAGAGTTACGAGAGGCGGCAGCAAATCTTGGCGATTTT